>NZ_JAYWVC010000356.1:0-4942 GCF_036281785.1 Streptomyces chiangmaiensis
GCTGGGGCGCTTCGGGGCCCCGACACAGGGAGAGGTCTGCGATACGTACTTCACGGTCACCTCGTGGCTCGTAGTTACTCGACAGACGGCGCCGAACCGATCTCCTGGCCTGGCAGGGCACAGAAGATCCGACACCTGCATGGCATGGTCGCGGTTCGCCGCCCCGAGCAGTAGGCGGCGCAGGGTGTAGATGCGGGACGGCTCGCGGTCCGTGGCCGTACAAAGACTTCGCGCCGCCTCTCGACTACGGGCGTGAGCTGCGAGGACACGGTGACGGCGTTTCAAGAGAACCTGGGCCAAAGTGAAACGCCCTCGTTGGCACGTCCCGTGTCAGGTGCCATTCTCTTGCGCACAGGACAACGCGCACGGAGATATAAGGAGAGCCAGATGTAGAGGTGACTGCGGGTCACTCATCGCCGAGAGCGGACAGGTCTTGTCTCGTACGGGGCCCACGCATGTTTTTTTGCTCTCGGATACCTGGCACCAGTCTGCCCTTCTACAGGCCGCCGGGAGTGGGTCTCCCATGCCCTCCGGCAAAACACGGTCACCCTGGCCGGAAGTTACTCGACAGACAACAGGGATAGGGCTGCAACCTGTGGCAGCAGGCCAGCCCGCAGCACCACAACCGAACACTCCAGCCGGTTCCCGTCCGCAAGCAGACGGACCGTGCACATCGTTTCGAAAGTGCGAACGGGCTGCTCCCGTACTGTAGCGGCCCGTTCGCACGTTCGGGACGGGGGGCAGGTGGTCAGGTTGGGGTGGGACTGGACAGTGCCGATGTGGTGGCGCAGACAGTGCCGCGGTCCTGAATCTTCGCGCAGGCGCGAGCATCTTCGGGGCGGGTCACGGGGACCATGCGGGTGTGGGCGTCGTGACCATACTGCTGGCGGTATTCCTCGGAATCACCACGTTTGGGGGTAATTATGACGCGGTCATCCGGGGAGGTGTTGCTCATCTTGGCCCAGGCGGCGTCGCAGCGGGGGCTGTATCGGAGTTCGACCGTCACGCCGAACTTGCGTCCCGTGTAAGCGGTGATGGCGTCCAGTGAACAGACGGTGCCCTTCGGCTCCACCGAGGCGCAGAAGTCGCTGTGGCAGGCCGTCAGCGGCGAGGCCGTTGCCTGGGACGTGGCGGGTGAAGCCGAGGAAGACGCTCCCGGGGACTTGGCTGAGTTGTCGGCACTGGCTTTGATGACCCAGAGGGCCGCGCCGCCCCCTAGGACGACCGCGCTCATGATGCCAGCGACGACCCGCCCGGTCTTCTTGCCGGATCGCATCTTGGGTTCCGTATGCGACGTCGTCGCGGTTGATGCCTGCTGCTCGGATGTCGATGTCGTCGCCGGAGTGGCCGAGGTGTGTCGGTCTGTCTGTTCGTCGCCGTCCGGAACGCAGTCCGTCGCCCGCGCCTGCTTCGTCTCCTGCGCCTGCCATGCCACGTCCCACAGCCCGAGGAGTTCGTCTCGGTTCACGGTGCGAGGAGCGGCGTCGGCGAATTTGACCAGCGCTTCGCGCTTGGGGAGCTTCTTCTGCGTGTACCAGCGGTTCCACGTACTGCGTGAGACGCCGGTGTTCCTCTGCAGCACCTGGTAGGACCAGTCCAGTTCGCCCATGTAACGGCGGATCAGGTTCAGCAGAGCGACGAGTTCCGCTGCCGGTTCCTCGGATCTGTCCAGCCCCGGCACATTGTCGTCTCTCCCCGTCCCGAACTGTCCCACAGGCACCCCACAAGATTCCGGGAAAAGCGCTGGTCAGCGACCTGCGCATCCTAATGTGACCCAACGTCACCAAGACTCTAGCGTTGGGATGGTGAGACGGTCATCGTCCCTCTCGAGCAACAGGGCTCACCGCAGTCCCGCTGTTGCGGACCGGCTTCGAGCAGGTCCGCGAACCGGGCAGTTTCTCGAGAGGATTCACGATGAAGACGACAAGCAAGGTGGCCAGCTGGGCGGGCGCGGTGCTCGCGGGCGGAGGGATGCTCTTCGCCGGCATGACCGTGCTGCCGGCCGACGCGGCCGCGCCCAGCACCTACACGGTCAAGGGGGTGGACACGAGCCACTTCAACCACGACGGCGGACAGTCGATCGACTGGAAGAAGGTGCGTTCGGCCGGCCAGTCCTTCATGTACGCGAAGGCCACAGAGGGCGCCGACCGGACCGACGAGTGGTTCCAGCGAGACCTCCAGGGCGCGAAGCAGGCCGGGCTGCTGCACGGCGCGTACCACTTTTGGGGGTTCACCCCGGGCGCTGCCCAGGCTCAGAACTTCGTGCGGACGGTGAGGGCGGCCGGCTATACCGGCAAGAGCGCTGGAGAACTTCCCCCCACGCTCGACCTGGAGCTCAGGAGCGGCGGGAGCTGCCCGCGCAACTTCAGTACTGCTCAGGTCGACGGCTTCCTGAACGTGATCGACAAGGAGATGGGCGTCAAGCCGATCATCTACGCGGCGAAGCCATTCGTAGACAGGTGTATGAACGGAGACGGATCGCTCTTCGCCGGGCACGTCCTGTGGCAGCCGCGCTACCAGAGCGGCTCGACCGAACCGGCCGATCTGCCGCGCGCCGGAGCGCACTGGAAGATCTGGCAGTACTCCGAACACGGCACCGTGCCCGGCATCAACTCGGACAAGGTCGACCTCAACGTCTTCCGCGGGACCCTCGCGGAACTGCAGCAGCTCGCCCACCAGACCGGCACCACCCCCGACCCCAAGCCGCCCACCGCGCCGTCCGTTCCCGCAGCACCGGTACTGAAGACGCAGAGCCGCGGCACGGACGTCGTCACCGCGCAGGAGCTCCTGATCGCCCACGGTGCGCGGATCGACGCGGACGGGGTGTTCGGACCCGCCACCAGCGCCGCCGTACGCTCCTTCCAGACCGCCAAGGGCCTCGAAGCTGACGGCATCATCGGCCCCCGCACCTGGGGCGCCCTGCTTGTGACAGTGAAGGAGGGAAGGCGCGGAGAAGCCGTCAGCGCCCTGCAGCACCAGCTGATCGCCCACGGTGCGCGGATCGACGCGGACGGGGTGTTCGGGCCGGCCACCAGCGCCGCCGTACGCTCCTTCCAGACTGCAAAGCGACTGACGGCTGACGGGATCGCCGGCCCCCGCACCTGGGCCACGCTGCTGGCCGACCGCGGCACCACCGCGCCGGGTGGCGGCACCGGTGACAGCGCAGCCCTGGCGAAGCAGGTCCTCAACACCCCCGGTATCACCTTCGCCCGTGCCCACTCGGAAACCAAGGACAGCGTCTCCACCGCCTACGCCAACATCGTCGACATGGCTGCCGGCCGCGGAGCGCTCACCAGTCGGCAGAGCCACGTAGGCGCCCGTCGCGTGCAGCTGGACCCGCGGATGCTCAGGGCCCTGCTCACCCTGCGCAACCAGAACGGCTACCGCTTCAACATCTCCGAGTTCGTCGGCGGCGTGCACGGCAGCGCCAACTCGCGCCACTACCGCGGACTGGCCTTTGACGTCAACGTCATCAACGGCAAGCACGTCGGCTCCGGCGCACCCGCCAACGCCTTCATGAAGGCGTGCCACGCGTCCGGTGCCACCGAGGTCATCGGCCCGCCGTCCCGCGGTCACAAGACCCACGTCCACTGCGCCTGGAAGTAACCGGTCCATCTGTGGGGGCGGGAGCCGGTGCGGCCCCGCCCCTATACGGATTCACATCCCAACCAGCCCCATCCCTTTCCGCCTTTCCAGGAGAAGCCGTGGCCACCGCATCGCACCGCGCCGCTCGTACCCGCCGCCGCAACCGAGGCTTCTGGCGGCTGCTGAACTGGCTCCGACACCGCCCACTCCTCATCGGCGTCACAGTCATTGCCCTGATCACTGTGACCGCATCGGCCTACCAGAACGCCCAAGGACGCGCCTCCAGCACTCCGCCACAGGCAACCCCCGCTGCTTCTGACTGCGCCGACATCGGTTGCTCAGCAGACGACGGGTCCCGGCCCGAGGAAAGTATGGGAGACCCTGCCCTCGACCCGTCGAACGCTTGTGAAGGGGGAGACTGTTCTCAGCCTGGCAGCGAGACCGGGCCGAACGCCGAGACTGGGCCACCGTCGGCGACGGTCGACCCTGCCCCTGCACCCGCGCCAGAAACTTCGCTGATCGGCACCGGGCCCCGAACCTGGCCCCTTGTCAAATCCGGCTCCCAGGGAGACACCGTCGCTGCGGTCCAACTCCTGCTCACCGCACACGGCTACCGCACAGACACCGACGCAGCATTCGGCCCAGGAACCACGGCACAAGTGCGCTCATTCCAGCGGGACAACTCACTCAACGACGACGGCATCGTCGGGCCCGACACGTGGCACGCCCTCATCATCAACATGCGCTCCGGAGACCGCGGCCCATCGGTCACAGCTGTACAGCGCCTGCTTGCTGTGCACGGTCACGCCGTCGACAAGGACGGGACCTTCGGTACGTCGACAGCGCAGGCCGTTGGAGCCTTTCAGGAAGAGCGCCACCTGGCTGCGGACAGTGTGGTGGGCCCGGACACCTGGGCAGCTCTCCTCAGCCAGGCGTGACTCGCACCACCGGCGCATCGCTCGTGCCCGACAGCAACCCGCACCGCTGCGGGCCACGGCTCAGCGTCGGCTGTTGCCGGGCGCGAGCAGGCTGGTGACCTCGGCGATCGCCTCCGCCGACGGGTGGAAGTAGCGGCGTACGTTCTCCGGCTTCTTGTGCCGCGACTTCGTCATCAGCATGAGCAAGCTCGCCCCGGCCTCGCCAAGGTGAGTCAGACTCGAATGCCGCCACTCGTGCAAGTCCCCCCCAGTGCCCGGCGTGCCACCGACGGCGGTGTGCTCGTCCAGCAGGGCGCGGGCCTGGCCGTACGACAGCCGAGCGAACCGGGTGTCCGGGCACAGGTCGCGCGGGCTGACGACCTTGCCGGGGCCGGGCCTGCGGTGAGTGACGAACACCGGCCCGCGCGTACGGCCCTTAA
>NZ_JAYWVC010000357.1:0-4925 GCF_036281785.1 Streptomyces chiangmaiensis
ACCACGGTCGCCGTCCCGACGCTCGAAACCACGGTCACGATCACGGTCGAAACCGCGGTCACGGTGGAAACCGCCCCGCTCGTCGCGGCGTTCCCGGCGCTCGTACGACGAACCGGCCGACCGCTCCTCACGCTCGGCGCGCGCGCCCCGTTCGGCACGCTCGACCTCCTGGGCGGTCGGCTGCTCGGGCACCGAGATCTCCGCGACCGGCTCCTCGACGGGCTCCTGCGACGCATCGGCCGCCGCCTGGACCGCCGCCTCCGGGTCCTCGCCCCGCTCCCGCGCGGCGCGGGCGATCAGCCGGTCCGCTTCCTCGCGCAGTTCGGCCGCGCGCCGAGTGGCGCGCTCCAGCTGCTTGGTCAGCTGGGTGACCTCCCGCTCGGCCTGCTGCGCGGCGTTGCCCGCGGACTCGGCCTGGACCTCGGTCATGGACCGGGCGCCGGTGATCTCGGCGACCTCGGGGTCGAACGCGGCACCGCCCTGGATGATGTGGCGCGAGGCGTCGACGCCCGCGTCCTCCATCAGACGGAAGATCTGGCGCCGCTGGTGCGGCAGGGCGAGGGAGACCACCGTGCCGGTGCGGCCGGCGCGGGCCGTGCGTCCGGCGCGGTGCAGGTAGTCCTTGTGGTCACCGGCAGGGTCCACGTTCAGGACGAGGTCGATCCCGTCGACGTGGATGCCGCGGGCCGCGACGTCCGTGGCGACGAGCACGTTCACGTAGCCGTCCTTGAAGTCGGCCAGCGTCCGGGTGCGCGCGCCCTGCGTCATCCCGCCGTGCAGCGCGTCCGCCTTCGCACCGGCGTCGCGCATCTGCTCGGCGACACGGTCGGCACCGAGCTGGGTGCGGACGAAGACGATGGTCCGCCCCTTGCGGGAGGCGATGGCGGCGGTGACCGGGGCCTTGTCCTTGGGCTTCACGATGAGGATGTGGTGCGACATGGTCGTCACGGCGCCCTGGGCGGCGTCGACCTCGTGGCTCACCGGCTCGTTCAGATACCGGTCGACGAGGGTCTGGATCTCGTTCTCCATGGTCGCGGAGAAGAGCATGCGCTGGCCGCCGGCCGGCACCTGGTCGAGCAGCTCGGTGACCTCGGGCAGGAAGCCCAGGTCGGACATCTGGTCGGCCTCGTCGAGCACCGCGATCTGCACGTCCTCGAGAGAGCAGGCACCCCGGTTGATGATGTCGCGCAGCCGGCCGGGCGTGGCCACCAGGATGTCCACACCGCGCTCGAGGGCGTAGATCTGGTTCGCCATGGACGTGCCGCCGCACACGACCTTCATCTTCAGCCCGAGCACATCGCCGTAGGGCTGCAGCGCGTCCGCGACCTGCATGGCCAGCTCACGGGTCGGCGTGAGGATCACGGCTCGCGGCTTCTTCTTCTCGGTGCGGCCGCCGGCCAGGGTGGCGAGGGTCGGCAGGCCGAAGGAGAGCGTTTTGCCCGAACCCGTACGGCCGCGGCCGAGGATGTCCTTGCCGACCAGGGCGTCCGGGATGGTCGCGGCCTGGATCGGGAAGGGGACGGTGACGCCGTTCTGGGCGAGCTTGCGGACGATGCCCTCGGGCAGACCGAGATCGGCGAAGGTCACCTCGGGAGCGGTTTCCTCGTCCTGGGTGTCCTCGGACAGGACGACGTGGTCAGTGCTGACAGCAGACATGCGAAATGCGAACCTTCCGGAGTTCACGGCACGCGCCCAAACATCCGTGAAGTCGCATTCGACCGCCTCTATGCGGTCCGGCCACGGCAAGGGAGAGTACGCGCCACACGCGGCGCGTCTTCTAGGCGCCGGGCAAATGGGATCAAACGATCTACCACCATACGCACCCGCCCCGGTCGAGTGCAAACCAAGCCCCGCCCGCCCCGGGTGACCCTCACCACACGAGCGCCTCGCCCGGTCGTGAGCGCGGTCATGCCGGCCGGGCTGCTACATCGCCGGAGCGCCCGCACGGGGCGCCGGCTCCCGCTGCATCAGCTGCGTGGTGGTCTGCTCGTGCGCCGAGGACGAGGGCTCGGCGGTCGTCGGGGTGGGCGAGGGGGGATCCGGCTGGCTCGTCGGCGTCGGATCGGCCGTGCTCTGCGTCGGAGTCGGATTCCCGTCCGTCGGAACGGGAGGCCCCCCTCCGTCACCTCCCTTGCCGTCGGTGTGCCCGGCGGTCGGCTTGCCGTCCTTGCCCTTGCCGCCGCGCTTGGACTCCGACGCGGACGGGAACGCGGAGGCCCCGGACGACTCGTCCGGATCGGTCGAACCTCCCTTGACCGCCGCCCCGCCGAGACCCCCGCCCACACCCTGGCCCACCGCCGTCCCCCCGTCCGGTGCACCCCCGCCGTGGCGTCCCGCAGAGTGCGACGGGGAGGGACTGCCCGCGTCGTCCCCCACGCTCATGCAGCCGGCGGCCGCGGCGACGACCATGACCGCGGCGACCAGACGGACGGGTAGATAACAGGCGCGCACGGGCAGCCACCTCCGATAGGGGTCTCCCCTGCCCGTGAGGATCCCCCTGTCCGAGTGGAACCGAGAACCTGGGGAGCGGCCGAGAGCGCGGGGAAGGTGCGAGGAGTCCCCCTGCCCAACTCCCCTCACCCACAGGAGGACACGCGCCCGGGGGGAGAACGTCACGCGTCCGGCGAACCGCGTCCGCGGTCACCGAAGGCCGACGCCCGCCCACGCGTGCCGTCGGTTGCCGTCACCCGTAGCCGAGTGCGTGCAGCCGGGCGTCGTCGATCCCGAAGTGATGTGCGATCTCGTGGACCACCGTCACCTCGGTCTCCGCCACCACGTCCTCGCGTGTCTCGCAGATCCGCAGGGTCGGCCCCCGGTAGATGGTGATCCGGTCCGGGAGCACTCCCGCGTACCACTCTCCGCGGTCCGTCAGCGGAGTCCCCTCGTACAGTCCGAGCAGCTCGGGATCGTCCGCGGACGGCTCGTCCTCGACGAACACCGCCACGTTGTCCATCAGCCGCGTCAGCTCCGGCGGGATCCGGTCGAGCGCCTCCGCGACCAGCTCCTCGAACTCCTCGCGCGTCATCTCCAGCACAGGGCCATTGTCCGGTACGACGACCCTCGAAGGAGAGCCGTACGTCGTCCCGCATACCAACCAGGGAATTTGGGCATACGGGACCAATGGTCCGCGTCCCCGTCGCAGCTCCGCATGGGATACGAAGGGCGTCACGCACGCTCGCCCGGCACTACCGCTCGCTCCGCCCCCATCCGTCCGCCGAACTGGTCCCACAGCCCCACCCGTGGCTCAGGGCGCTCGGCATGGTCGCCGTCGTGCTCCTGGGCGCCTGGCTCGGCCTGCTCATCGTGGGCAACGTACGCGTCCCGGTGGGCCCCATGAACACCACCATGACCCTGCGCCCCTCGCTCGCCGGCGGTACGAAGATCAACGTCTCCCCGCTCGGCGCCCTGGAGCTGAACAGCCACGAGGCACCCGTCCGCCTCGACGTGAACGTCGACCAGCTCGACCCGGACCGCGCCCGGGCCCTGGTCGACCACCCCGAGCGGATCTCCGGACTCCAGCAGGAGATCGCCCACGACGTCGAACACGGCACGCTCGACCTGGCCGTGCGCTCCTGCATCGCGGTGGTCGCCGGCGCCACCGCCCTCGGGTTGGTCGTCTACCGCCGACCACGCCGTGCCCTCGCCGCGGGCGGTCTGGCACTCACCCTCCTCGCGGCCTCCGGAGCGACGGCCTACGCCACCTGGAACCCCAAGTCGGTCCTGGAGCCGAAGTTCTCCGGACTGCTCTCCTCCGCCCCGTCCCTGGTCGGCAACGCGCGCAGCATCGTCACCGAATTCGATGTCTACCAGAAGGAGTTGGCGCGCCTGGTGACGAACGTGACGAAGCTCTACGACGTCACGTCCACCCTCCCCGCCTACCAACCCGATCCGACGACCATCCGGGTCCTGCACGTCTCCGACATCCACCTCAACCCGGCGAGCTGGAAGATCATCGGGTCGCTGGTGGAGCAGTACAAGATCAATGTGATCGTCGACTCGGGCGACACCATGGACCACGGCACGGCCGCGGAGAACGGCTTCCTCGATCCGATCGCCGACCTGGGCGCCCCGTACATCTGGGTCCGCGGCAACCACGACTCCCTCACCACCCAGCGCTATCTGGAGCGCATGAAGAACGTCCGTGTGCTGGACGACGGCAAGGCGGTGACGGTGGCGGGTCTGCGCTTCGCCGGTATCGGCGACCCTCAGTTCACCCCCGACCGCTCGGTCGAGCCGGGCGGCGACCGCGCCGAGGAGCTGGCGGGCGCCCGCCTGGCCTCCGCCCTGAGCGACCAGAAGGCGGCCGGCACCCCGGTCGACATCGCGATCGCCCACGAGCCCACGGCCGCGCGCGAGACGGACGGCGAGGTGCCGCTGGTCCTGGCCGGGCATCTGCACCACGAGCAGACGGAGATCATGAAGTACGGCACCCGGCTGCGCATCGAGGGCTCGACGGGCGGCAGCGGGCTGCGCGCGGTCGAGCACGAGTACCCGGCCCCCATCGAGGCCTCGGTCCTCTATCTGGACCGGGACACCCGGCACCTGCAGGCCTGGGACGAGATCAGGCTCGGAGGCCTGGGCCAGACGACGGCCGAGGTGTCACGCCACCTGGCCGAGGAGAACCAGCCCGGTGCAGGCGCCACCCCGGGTACCACGCCCCCGACCGGCACACCGACCGGCGGCTCCGGCCCAAGCCCGGCCCGCCCTGGCGCGCCCCCCGCGTCGAGCGCTCCCTGAACTGTTTTGGCGAACCCTCTCCCCATCCCATATGCTTCTCACGTCCCCGACGCGCCGAGAGGCGCGCAGGCGGGCCGATAGCCCTCATCGTCTAGCGGCCTAGGACGCCGCCCTTTCAAGGCGGTAGCACGGGTTCGAATCCCGTTGGGGGCACGCACCGCCATGTGCGACACTGTCGTACGCATGCT
>NZ_JAYWVC010000358.1:0-4913 GCF_036281785.1 Streptomyces chiangmaiensis
CGCGCTCCATGCCGCGGATGATCTGGTCGGAATAGAGCATGGCGGCCTCCTCGTCGGCGACGCCGGCCTCGCTCTCGGCGTCCGGATCGGAGTAGTCGGGAAAGCACAGACCCGGCACGCCGGTGGAACGACTGGCAAGCCCGCGGGCGCTCCCGCTCGGCAGGTAACCCAACTCACGAGCGGCCTCGAGGACCCGCTCCCGGGTCTCGGCCCGTACCGACTCCGGGGTGCGGTAGACCCGCGACACGGTGGCGATGGAGACGCCCGCCTGCCCGGCAACGTCGTACACCGTGGGGACAGTGCTCACTGAGGGAACCCCAAGCTCCTTCGATCCGCCCGGAGCCCTCCGCTCCGGTAGCGCCCCCAGAGATGCGGCAATGGACCGCTCACACTTCTGAAAGCGCATTCACCTCTGAAAGCGCATTCACCCTAGCCTGCGCGTTTCACTTGCCACGGTGTCCGGTCCTTACATGACTTCGAAGTGCCTGAAAACGGGGGATGTTACGGCGTGGAAGTGGCGGGCGTCTAGGGTCGCGATCTTGGGGGTGTGCAGACGCTCGGCGGCAGCCATGACCGAGGCGTCGGTGATGCCGAGAGGGAAGTCGCGGTAGCGGCTGATGAGCTCGGCGATCCGGGGCCAGTCCTGTTCCTCCACGGGTTCGACTCGAAAGGCGCCTGCCGTGATGTCCTCGATGAGGGCGAGCTCGGTGTCGGCGGCTTTCTTTGTGCCGACGGCGCGCTTGACCCGGGTATTGATGAAGTAAGAGACCTCTGCCAGGACGAGTTGGGGGATCACGAGCTCGCCGTCGAAGCTCTCGAGTAGGGCGACCGAACGGGCGTGGTCGGGGTCGTCTGCGGATAGGTAGGCGAAGACGGGGCCCGCGTCGACGATCAGTCTCACGCGTTGTCCGATTCGCCACGCATGTATGCCTTGAGGTCGCGGGCGTGCGGTGCGGTGCTGCCAGCATGCAGGACGCCCTTGCCGCGAAGGGTGCGGACGCGGTGTGGAGCGACGAGCTTGGTCAGCTCTTTGGTCACCAGCTCGTCCACGGTGATGCCCTGGGCCGCAGCAAGCTGGCGCAGGCGGGCTTCGAGGTCTTCGGGCACCTGAATCGACATGGACCCAGAATACCGTTGCCGTCCACCGGACGTTGGACGGCGGCTATCTGCCGCTGTTCCGCGCCAGGCTCGCGCTCGCACGCGGTGACCTCGGGCAGGCGCGGGCTCTGGTGACGCAGGGGCTGAACGCCCCCCCGGGCCTGGACACGCTCCACGAGCTGGCGGCCGAGATCGGTGCCGATGTGCCGGAGCGCGCGGGGCGTCCGTGAGCGCCTCCGAAAAGTTCTGGACGTTCGCTGACCTGCGCGTTTGCTGGGTGCCGAGCTTCTTCAGGCGGTGTCTCGGTACTCGTGGATGAGGCCGCCGAGGATGTCGTGGCGCTGGTTCCGCTGGTGAAGGGGATGACGCCCGGGTTGCCGGCGGGAGCGCGAAGCCGCAGCAGGGCCCGGTGGCGCCGTGGGCGGTTGTAGTGTCACGAGGTACGAGTGGGGCCTTGCGATAAATCTTGCAGCGGGAGTCGCCCTTGCGCCACCACGACCGTATCGTTAGTGGTCAAATCCGCCTCGGACACAGAGTTCCCCCACGGCGCCCCGTTTCTGGGCAGGGGTAATCGGCACCGTTTCCGGCTCCTGGCCGGGGCGGGTGTTCGTCGTTGCGGTGCCTTCGGCCTGGCTTCTCCCTTCGCCGGCGTTTCGGTGGGCCTTGCTTTGCTTTGGTCAGCTGATGGTGATCCTTTCTGCTCGGGGTGTGTCCGCGGTCAGGTTTCTGCTCGCGGGCTCGTAGGTCAGGGTGATCTCCTCGCTGCGCACGTGGGCGATTGCCTGGGTAGGTGTCGGTGTCGGCGGCGCCGGATCACAGCTCACGGGTGCCGACCTCGGAGGATCCAGGCGGCTGGTGAGGCGGAGGTGCAGGGCCGGCAGGTGTGGCAGTACCTGGTCTTCGCGCAGGTAGGCGTTGGGAGCGCGACCAGGGTCAGGCCGGGTAGTGCTGGTGTGGCCGTGGCGGCACCGGTAGCCAGGACGGTGGTGAGTCCAGTGGGACTCCATGCGCCGGCCGCAAACACCGCAGCACAGCAGCCCTGCGAGGAGATAAGTGCGGCCAGGCGCAGTTTCCCGACCTTGGCACAGGTTCTGGACTGTGATGAAGTCGGCCTCGCTGACCAGCGCCGGATGGGCGGGCCGGGCGGAGATGATCCAGTCAGTGGGGGTGTTCCAGCGCATGACGTCGCGGTAGCCGAGTGTGGTGTTGGCGGGGTCGATCAGGTCGTGGTCGGTGCGCTGGCGGTTCCAGACCTGTCGGCCTGTGTAGCGGGGATTGGTGAGGATGGCCCGCACTGTGTTCAGCACCCACCGCTGACCGTTACGGTGCGGGTTGCGGGTGGGGTCTGCGGCGGCCGGGCAGGGGATACCGGCGTCGTTCAGCGCGCGGGCGATACGGGTGATGCTGTGCCCGGCCAGGCGCTGGGCGAAGATCCAGGACACGATCGGCCCGCATGCGGGATCGGTGTCCAGGCGCTGCATGCGGACACCGCGGCGGGCGAGGGACCGGTTGGGGTGCGGTCCGGCGTCGGCGAGGCGGTAGCCGTAGGGTGGGCGGCCGCCGAGGTAGCGGCCCTGGTCGCGTGTTTGCACGGTCATCGCGGCCCGCACCCGGGTCCGGGCGCGGGCGATCTCCCGCTTGGACAGGATGCCGAGCAGGATCATCAATTCCTCCTGCCCGCCGACCCGCGGGTCGACGGCTCCACCCAGCTCCGGCACCCACACCTCGACGCCGTAGTGGTCGAAGAGCGGAGCCATGGTCGCGAACTGGTTGCCGTAGAAGGCCCGTTCACTGGAGCCGATGACAACGGCATCGAACTCCCGGTCGGGATCGGCCATCGCCGCCAGCAGCGCGGCGGCTTGGGGCCGCCGCGCCCAAGGGATGGTGCGGCTGCGGCCGGTGTCGAAGAACTCGGAGACGATCCGCCCGTGCCCGGACACCAGGGCCTGCGCGCCGAGCAGTTGCCAGGCCTGCGACGTGGCGGGGTCCTGATGGTCCTCGGTCGACACCCGGCCGTAGAACGCAAACCGCAGACCACTGGCGGACGGCATGCCGACGGGGGAGGAGCCGGGAGTCCAATTACGGGCCTAAGCCGTCAAGAAGACTTGACCCGTAGGGGGCTGTCCGGCCGGACGGTGCGGCGCTCCCATGATCGGCGCCTCCCCTTGCTCGCTGTGCGTTGCCTCACCGTGGCCCTGCCCGGACAGAGCGGGTCGGCTGCACAGAAATACAGAATGTTGACCCGAACGAGTGAAGATCGCTGCGCAATGTAGGGCCAGGTCCAGTGCCACGTGAGGAGCGTAGATCAGTGGGTTCAAGGCTCCGCCTGCGTGGCCGGATTGCGTGGCCCCGGCGACTCCATGCGTCGTGACATGGCCGTCGTCCTTGACGATGCCCTGCGCACTTGATGCCTGTGAGGCAATGAGGATTTCTCGTGCGCCCAGCAGAGCAGGAGGTGACACCGTGACGTAGCGGTGTTCTTGCTGTTCGGAAGCTCGTCGTCGCCTGCCGGTGGAAGTCCGGTCCGGGTAGCTGCCAGGAGGCCCGGTAGCAGGCTGGCGGCGTCGGAGGGAAACGTCCGGCGTCGGAGCCCAGCGTCAAAGGCCCTGCAAGGGGGAGCGACGATACGGTCCGTAGCATCAGGCGAAGCCTGCGGCGTCGTTACTCAGCCACCCTTTCGGGTGGAACGAGGGAGTGCCGAGCCCTTCGAAATCGGGGCGAAGGCCATGGAAGCGCTGAAGATCCTGGACGGGCAGCCGTGAAGGACTCCCCGGCGTATGGGGCGCGGAACGTATCGAAGGTGGCGGCGGGAACTGGGGAGGCCCTCCCCGGCCCGATGACCTGCGGATAGACGTCATCGGAAGCGGCGCGTCCTATAACCGGTGATCCCGGGAAGTGGGCGCGGGCCGGGTGGGCGTCGGAGGTGGCCGTAGTACCGGTTGCAGCCGGGAGACAACACAACTCCCGGTGAGGGAAGGGCCACTGCTTCGTCGGTGCGTCATGAAGTGAAGGAGGGGCTCGGTGAGTGCCCGTGTGGCTAGTCCCGCCGCCGAGGGACGTTCTCCCTCGGACAAGGTCCGTGCCTTGCAGCATGCGCTTTACCGGGCGGCCAAGGCCGATCCCGGACGGCGGTTCCACGCGCTGGGAGACAAGATCCACCGCAGGGATGTGCTTCGGCGCGCGTGGGCCATGGTGCGTGCCAACAACGGCGCACCGGGCATCGACCGCACCACCCTGGCCGCGGTCGAGGAGTACGGCATCGATCGTCTTCTCGGCGAGCTGGCCCACGAGTTGAGGCAGGGAAGGTATCGTTCCTTGCCCGCCCGCCGGGTCCTCATTCCCAAACCGGGGGTGAAGGACGAGCGTAGGCCGCTGTCCATTCCGACGGTTCGTGACCGCGTCGTGCAGGCCGCGATGAAGATCGTGCTCGAGCCGGTCTTCGAGGCCGACATGTTGCCGTGCAGCTTCGGGTTCCGCCCGAAACGCTCGGCGCACGACGCCCTGCAGGTGCTCATCGACGAGCACCACCGGGGCAGACGGTGGGTGGTGGAGACGGACATCGCCGAGTGCTTTTCGGCGATCCCGCATGAAGAGTTGATGCACGCGATCGAAGAACGCATCTGTGACCAGTCCGTCCTCAAACTCCTGCGGCAGATCCTGCGCGCCAGGGTGATGGAGGACGGACAGGTGAGGCGGCCGGTGACCGGAACCCCACAGGGCGGTGTGATTTCACCGTTGATGTGCAACGTCTATCTGCACCGGCTGGACCGGGCATGGGACGCGCACGACGGGACTCTGGTCCGCTATGCCGACGA
>NZ_JAYWVC010000359.1:0-4909 GCF_036281785.1 Streptomyces chiangmaiensis
CTATCAAGAGACCGCCGACTTCACGGGCGTGACCCCCGGCACGGTCGGCTCCCGCATCCACCGGGCCAGGTACCACCTCCGGCAACTGCTCCAGGACTACGCCGGCGAGCACGGCCTCGCTCCGAGGCACGCAACGAGCAGGCACGGCCAGGCCGCCTGCCCGAGCCATGGCGGGGGCCGCGCCCGAGTCGATGCCTGTACGCCGCTCCGGGAAACACGAGCAGAGGATCCTCACGGATGACGGCCGCGTCCGAGCCTGGTTCGACCGTGCCGAGGGCTGAGCTGATCGTGAACGAGATCGGGCCGTCGGCTGCGACCCTGGCCGTGGAGGTCTCGTTGCCCGCCCCTGGTCGCGGCGTTTCGCCCGATTCGCGGTGGCACCGGGCGGGGACATGGCCGTCTTCGCTCAGCGCATCTGGGCTTTGTGACGGACCCGCGCCTCAATGGTCGCCTCTGTGCTCAGGAGTCGGCTGTTCCGAAGGACCGGAAGATCCCTTCGGCATCGTCGTGGGCCATGCGGCGTACTCCTGGAGGCCCAGGTTGCCGATGCTCAGGTTCGCGTGGACGTGGTGGACCCCAGCCGGGACGATGCGGAACTCGCGGCCGAACTCGGTCCGTTCCGCGAAGTCCTCATCGTCCTCGCAGTCCTCCCGCGTCAGCGTGGTGACTGCCGGCGGCGCGTGGCACCCGGCCTGCATGGTCATCCGGTCGGCGAGGAAGACGACGGGCAAGTTGTCGTCGGCGCGCACCACATTCAGCACGTCGTCGACGGTCGCCTCTCATGCGCTTCCTGTCACACTCCGCCGGGTAGGCCTTCGTCGTACAGTCGGTGACGCCCCGGAAGCCTCCTGTCGGGCCGGTCACCACGTGCATGGTGGCCAGTGGTGCCCGTGAATCGGGAGGCAGGTGCAGGGGGAGCGCCGTGCGCAGGTATGTCCACGATCAACTGGCGGCTGCCGTGGAGGCGGTGGGCGCCACGGCTGTCAGCGTGCCCGTGGCGTTTGCCGTGCGTGGCGTTCCCCAGGCTGCCGAGGTGTGGTGGGCGGTGGCCTTCTTCACCGCACTCGCCGCCGTGTTCGGGGTGCTCGCATGCACCCCCGTGCGGTGGTCGGGCGGTAAGAAAAGGGACTTCGAGAGGGCGGTGCCGCTGGCCGACTCCGAAAGGGGCCTGCCCGCACCGGGCGATTCGCTGCGGCGCAGTTTCGACTGGGGCTTTCCTGCCTTTCTCGCAGTGTCAGGACTGGTCGGTGCGCTGCTCTGGGGACCCATGGCGGGGCTCTGGCCCCTTCTGTTCGTGCCGGAGCGGCTGGTCAAGGCCGCGTACGGGACTTACTGGGAGCGGCGCCACGGTGTCGTGCTTTGGATGGGGCTCGTATCCGATCAGCCCTTGGGGAAGAACGAGTTCCTCTATTCATCCGTACGGCAGCCCGGTCTTTGAAGACGGGCCGAGCGCTTTGAGCTCATCCATGCGGCGCCCCGAGAGAAGGTGCCGGGCGGTGCCGGGCCGGGCGAGTACGAGGGACGGCGAGTGCCGGAATGCCGAGAGCGAGAAGCTTGAAGCGACGACGACCGGACCGGCCCGGGAGATGCGGTCGGAAGGCGCCGGTCCGACCGGGACGTCCGACCCGCGCTCTTTCGTTACACCAGGCACCCTTGACAGCCTGCGTACTGTTTCGCGACGTTTGAGCCTCGCCGGATACTCGTGTCGGTCGTAGATCGGTCACAGACTGAGCGTGTGCACGGCGGGGGTCATCAGATGCCCAAAGCAGTGGAAGGACGCGGACAGCGCGTCATAGGGGGGAGCGGTCGCCCATGCGATCCATGAGTAGTCGTCAACAAGCCCTGTCATCCCGTGCCGCCACCGGCACGCTTCTCGCGGCGCCTGTGGAAGGGCAGTTGATGTGAGGTGGACATCACCGTTCACAGATTCGACGAACTGACCGACTCGCTGCGCGGGGCCTGGCACCAGGCCATGGATGCGTCGCCCGAATACGCCAACCCGTTCCTGGCCCCGGAGTTCGCGATCGGGATCGGCAGGTACCGCAGCGGGGCACGGGTGGCCGTCCTGCGTGAGGACGGAGAGCCGGTCGGCTTCTTCCCGTACGAGCGCAACGCCTTCGGCGTGGGTCGGGCCATCGGTCTCGGCCTGTCCGACTGCCAGGCCCTCGTGCACCGGCCCGGGGTCTCCTGGGACACCCGGGACCTCTTGCGAGCCTGCGGGTTGTCCATTTTCGAGTTCGACCACCTTGTCCAGGTGCAGGAGCCGTTCGGCGCCTACGTCACGGGGACGTTCGCCTCACCGGTGCTCGACGTGAAGCCTGGCGACGGCGACTACGCGCAATGGTTGCGCGGTGCGTATCCGGGGCTGGCGAAGACGGTGCTGAAGAAGGAACGCCGTCTGGGGCGGGACCTGGGTGACGTGCGCTTCATCTTCGACGAGCGCGATCCGCGGGCGCTGCGCACGCTCATGCAGTGGAAGTCCGCCCAGTACCGCCGCACGGGACGGATGGACCGGTTCTCGCGGCCGTGGATCGTGGACCTGGTGGACTACTTGTTCCACGTCCGCGAGGAGCACTTCACCGGAGTGCTGTCCGTGCTGTACGCCGGCGAGCGGCCGGTGGCGGCACACTTCGGGCCGCGGTCGAGCACGGTGCTCGCAGCCTGGTTCACCGCGTACGACCCCGAGCTCCGCTACTACTCGCCCGGGCTGATCATGCACCTCCGGCTGGCGGAGGCGGCGGCCCGGCACGGTGTGACGCTCGTGGACATGGGGCGCGGCGACAAAGAATACAAGGACTGGCTCAAGACCCGAGAGCTGCGTGTCGGCGAAGGGTTCGCGAGCCGGCCTCATCCGGTGGCGACGGCGCACCGGCTGTGGCGCAGGCCGGTGCGCGGTCTGCGCAACACGGTTCTGGCCCACCCCCAGCTGAGAGAACCGGCCGACCGGTTGCTGAAGACGGTAGGGAATCTGCGCACATCCGGTGGGCCCGGCTCCGGAGGGGCGGGGCCCCGCACACGCTGAGCACCGTTCTCCGACTCCCGGTAACGCGTCATCGCCGTGCCGGAGGTCCGGATGTGGCGCTCGGTGGAACCAGCGCGTCCGGTCATGGCGTCCGCACGTTGCTCATGAGGGCCGAGGTGGCGGCGCACCGTGGCCGACGCGCGGTTCGTGCAGTCACCGAGTGTGGCGTCCGTGGGTTCTCCGGGACGGACGCGACCGGTACCGGGGCGGGCCGTAGGTCGACGGCGGTGCGCCCCGGCTCCGGCCAGAAGCTCCAGGCCGAGAAGGCCTGGAGCGGAGCCGGACGCCGTCAGGCGGGGGCATTTGGCATCGGCCGCGGAGGCCGACGCCCTACGCTCGCCGCGTGACCGGTTGCGTCTACCTGGTCAGGGCCGCGTGAACGCGGCCCGATACAAGGTGCTCACAGGTCACTTTTCAGCCGCATCGGGCTCTTCGGGGGCGAGGAGCACGGCGACCCGGCTGGCGTGCGCGACGGCGTCGCTGACGCGCGGGTGGAAGAACGCCTCGACGGTCCCGCGGTGGTGGGGGCTGACGACGATGAGGTCGGCCCCCACTTCCTCGGCGGTGTCGGAGATGGTGGGGGCGATCATCGTGGTGAAGGCCTGGGTGACGGTGCCGTCCGCTGCGACGCCCTTCTCGCGCAGTTCTGCGAGGGCCTCGTCCAGTACCGCCTTGGCCTCGGTGTCGTCCTCCAGGGAGACGACGGCGCCGAGCGAGGCCGAGGCAGCGGATGCGGCGATGTGCAGAACGCTGACCTTGGCCTGGGTCAGCCGGGCCATGTCACCGGCCAGGCGCAGCGCGGAGTGGCGTGCGGGGCTCGGATCGATGGCGACCAGAATGTGGTGGAACATGAACGTGTTGACCCTTCCGAGAGGTGCGCAAAGGCTTACCGACGCTGGACAACGCGTCTTCGATGGATGAAACGGCCCGGGGTGGCCTGCTGTTCCTTCGTGATCGGAATCGCCACGTCGGCGGTGACGTCGTGGCCTGGAGGGCGGACCGTCCAGCACCCCTCGATCCTCGTCGGATCACCGCCGCATTCGCCTACGGTCTCATGACCGGGAAGGGTCGGTTGTCCCAATTTCCGGCTGAGGGCCACCAGGGCGCCGGTGGGCGGGCAGCGGGGCACGGCGCCGGGCGGTGACAGGCCGGGAGAGTCGATCGGCCCCCTGCTGTTGCAGGGTTTCAGCCGGCGTCGTCGTCTTCCTGCACGGCAGGCATGAAGGTGCGCAGCCACCGCTCCGTCTGGGCTACATGCGCCTGCGCGGCGCCGGCGGCCGCGACGGGGTCGCGGTCGGCGATCGCGGTGGCCAGGACACGGTGGTCCTCGTCGCTCTTGCCGCGCAACCGGGGGCCCTCGGGCAGGGTGAAGACCTGGTACTTGCGGGAGCGGGCACGGAAGACCGACAAAAGGGAGGCCAGGGTCGGGTTGCCGCCGATCTGTGCGATCTCCGCGTGGAAGCGATGGTCGAGTTCGGAGGCCTGGGTGGGGTCGTCGGTGGCCTCCATCTCCTCGATGAGCGAGAAGAGCGTGCGCACCGTCTCCGGGGTGCAGCGCGCCGCGGCCTGGGCCGCGACGTGGGCCTCCAGCACGCGCCGGATCTCGGAGACCTCCAACAGGCCCGGGAGGGGGAGGAGTTCGAGGGTCAACGCGAGGCTGCCGATGACGTCCTGCGGCCTGAGCCGGGAGACGTATGTGCCCGATCCGTGGCGTGGTTCGATCACGCCCAGGGCGGCGAGCATCCGCACAGCTTCGCGCAGCGATCCGCGTGAGACGCTCAGTTCCTCGCACAGCTCGCCTTCGGGCGGGATGCGCTCACCCGGGCCGAGACGCCCCGTTGCGATCATGTGCCGTAGACCGTGGAAAGCTTTCTCGACTGCGGACAT
>NZ_JAYWVC010000036.1:0-51273 GCF_036281785.1 Streptomyces chiangmaiensis
TGGACATACGCAGCAACTCCATCCACGTACAACACCAGGGATTATTAATGAAGTTGGTGAGCCTGCCCCGTGAAAAGTGACGGCCTCCAGGACCTATGCCCGGGGCGTGCCGTCCCACCGCCATGTGGTCAGACGAGGGCGGTCGGGCAGTTCGGCGCGTCCGGTGGCCCACAGCAGGGTCGGCCAGGGATCCGTGGCCGACGGTGCGTCCGGAAACAGCCGGCCGAGCACCCGCGAGCACAGATCGGCAGGCGGGCTCCATACGAGCCCGAGCCCTTGCGCCAGGTCGTGCGTGTGCACCAGGGTCTCCACGATTCCCATCGCCGAGAAGCCCTCGGGGTCCGAGATGCCGAAGGCGTGATGAGCGCGGGTCTGCGGAGGCGTTGTGCGCACCATGGCGACGAGCAGCGCGCCGCTCGCTTCCAGGACCTGCAAGAGGCCGGCGGGTCCCGCCTCCCGGTTCGCGTGAATGGCGTTCGCCGGGCCGCCGGGCCGTCGGCTCTCCCACACGAAGGGCACCTCGCCGTCCAAAGGCGGGACTCTGGGGCCCAGTTGTGCAGCGTAGGCGAACAGGTCGTCGCTGAGGTGCTCGACGGTTTCCCAGCAGTCCCACTCCAGCGAACCGGCCTTGCCTTCCCACGCGGCGGGGGGCGCCTTGCGAAGAAGTGCCACGGCGAGCTGCACGGCAAGGTCGAGATCGTCCGCGGTGACGGGGGGCTGGGAGGGGCCGATATCGGCTGATCCGGACATGGCAGGACCGTACCGCCACTGGAAGGAGTCACGCGCCCCCTTTTGTCACTGTCCCGGCAAACCGACGAAGGTTCGTGGTCATAGCGCCGGCGGTGCTGTGACCACGGTGCCCACTCCGCCCGCCCCGGTCACTCTTGGCTCAGGGGCGCGATCTCCTCGAGCAGGCCTCGGATGCGCTTCTCGATCTCGCCGCGGATGGGACGGACGGCCTCGACGCCCTGCCCGGCCGGGTCGGGGAGGCCCCAGTCGAGGTAGCGCTTGCCGGGGAAGACGGGGCAGGTGTCGCCGCAGCCCATCGTGATGACCACGTCGGACGCCTGGACGGCCTCGACGGTGAGCACCTTCGGCACCTCGGCGGAGATGTCGATGCCCGCCTCCGACATCGCTTCGACGACGGCCGGGTTGACGGTGTCGGCAGGTGCCGACCCGGCGGAGCGGACCTGTACGCGGCCACCGGCGAGATGGGTGAGGAACGCGGCGGCCATCTGGGAACGCCCGGCGTTGTGGACGCAGACGAACAGCACGGACGGGCGCTCGGCGGGAGAGGTCATGGCGGGTGTCTTTCTGAGCGAGACAGGTCAGGGGAGGGTGGGGGCGGCGAGTTCGGGTTCGCCCTGAAGCGGGACGGTGTCGGTCGGCGCGGGTGCCGGGCGTCCGAACACCGCACTCACCAGGCCCAGCCCCAGCGCGGCGCCGAGCAACTGGGCCGCGATGAACGGGCCGAGCGAACCGGGGGCGATGCCGGCAAAGGTGTCCGTGAACGCGCGGCCGATGGTGACCGCCGGGTTTGCGAACGAGGTGGAGGACGTGAACCAGTAGGCCGCCCCGATGTAGGACGCCACGGCCACGGGTCCGAAGTGAGCGCGGCCGGTGCGGGCCAGTCCGAAGATCAGCAGGATGAGTCCGGCGGTCGCGACCACCTCACCCAGCCACAGGTGAGGGGTGGAACGGTCGTGAGCGGACCACTGCACGAACGACTTGCCGAACATGGCATCGGCCAGGACGGCACCAGCGACGGCTCCCGCGATCTGGGCCGGGAGGTAGGCGGCGATGTCCCGTGCGGTCAGCCCGTCGTTGCTGCGACGGCCGGTGAACCAAGCCGCGAGCGTGACGACGGGGTTGAAGTGCGCGCCGGAGACCGGCCCCAGCAGCGCGATCAGCACGCCCAGGCCGAAGACCGTGGCCAGTGAGTTGGCCAGTAGTTGCACGCCCACGTCCCGGGTCAGCTCAGTGGCCTGGATTCCGGAGCCGACAACCACCGCGACCAGGGCCGCCGTCCCCACCGCTTCGGCGAGGGCCCGGCGCGCCAGCGGGGCGCTCACGCAGTCGCCTCGGCCGTCTGCGACGTCGTCAGGAACGCAGCGAGCCGGTCGAGGGTGGCGGGCAGCGCCCAGTAGTAGACCCACGTGCCCCGGCGCTCGCAGTCGATCAGACTGGCCTGCCGCAGCAGCTTGAGGTGATGCGAGATCGTCGGCTGGGACAGATCGAAAGCCGGGGTCAGGTCACAGACACACACCTCACCACCCGCCCGCGAAGCGATCATCGACAGCAGGCGCAGCCGTACCGGGTCTCCCAGTGCCTTGAACAGCCTCGCCAGCTCCGCGGCCTGATCCTCCTCCAGGGGCGCGAACGCCAGCCCCGGACAGCACGCACCGGTCTCATCGCTCTGCCCGATCACGACGAGCTCTTGCTTCGACATGCATCTATGTTGACATCCTTCGATCCAAGGCGCAACCTTGTATCGACAGACATCAATGCAAGCCGATGGGAGCCCTGCCATGGCCCGTGCTCAGCTCGCCCTGCGTGTCAGCGACCTCGAAGCGTCGATCACCTTCTACTCGAAGCTCTTCGGCACCGAACCGGCCAAGCGGCGCGCGGGCTACGCCAACTTCGCCATCGCCGAGCCCCCGCTCAAGCTCGTTCTCATCGAAGGAGAGCCCGGCCAGGAGACCCGCCTCGACCACCTCGGCGTCGAAGTCGAGTCCACCGGCCAGGTCAACGCGGCCACCAGCCGTCTCAAGGACGCCGGCCTCGCCACCTTCGGGGAGAACGACACCTCCTGCTGCTACGCCCTCCAGGACAAGGTGTGGGTCCACGGCCCCGGCCAGGAGCCCTGGGAGGTCTACGTCGTCAAGGCCGACGCCGACACCCTCGGCAAGAGCACCCACCCCGACGCCACCGGCGACGCCTGCTGCACCGGCCAGGCCTCCGAGGAGGCTCCGGCGGCAGCAGGATGCGTCTGCGGCCGCTGAACCGGACGGCGGTCAAGTAGCGCCCCACCCACCCGGCCGGCCCTGAAGCGCGCACTGCAGTCGTGCGCCCGAACCGATGTCAGCCCCGGTCAGACGGTCTCTCCTGGCCGTTCAGCGGCCATACTTCATGGCCGTTCGCCGCGAGGTCCAGCGACTGGTCGGCCGGGAGGTCCATTTGCGTCCAAGAGGGTGGGCTCAGTGTTCCCACTCGTCCGGTCCGCCGCCCCTCCACTCGATCAGGTCGCATGTCCTGACCGACCACTCGTCCCGGTCCACGATCCCCTGGTTCTGCAAGAAGAACGCCAGCTCCTGCTGCGAATATGCGGTCCCCAGGATCTCCCCGTCCACCCGCACTCGCCGGCCACCCGTCTCCAAGGGCGGGTACACGATCACACGACGCTCTGCCACACACCCAGCCTCGCGCGCGGGACCGATTCGCGCACGCGGGCGACGACCCGGCGCTCCCCGGCGCGGTCGACGGGCGCCGCACGCGTCGTCGCGGACGGGCACACGTGCCAGAAGAAGGGCACCTTCGGGTGGCGCCTCGGACCAAAGGAGCTGAGGAACCGGAGCGACCTGGACCGGCTGCCCACCGACCCGGCGAAGCTGGTCACCCCGATGAACAGCTCCAAGGGGGTCAGAGGGCCGGGACGTCCGGGAGTCCGAACATCGAGGGGTTGCTGCGGATCTTCTCGCGCAGGTCAATCGGTGTCGTGTCCGGCTCGGTGGCCCAGGCGTAGATCGGCTCGGCGAGCTCCGGGTTGACGAAGTACATCAGCGCGGTGCGGTTGGTCAGGTGCAGGTTGCGCACCTGGTGGTAGAGCGCCGGGATCCGGCCGCCGGTCAGGTCGGCGAAGACCGAGCCCGGCATCAGGAGCACCTCGTCGGTCTCGGTGTGCATCGGGCAGGCCTCGCCATTCAGCCACAGTTCCAAGCCGGGTGCGGTGGTGTGTATCACAGTGACCAGGTGGCCGTCCTCGTGCTTGTCCTGCAGCAGGTCGCGGTCGGAGTCCGCCACCGCGTAGTTGTTGAACTGCAGGTAGGAGGCCGCCTCGAACGGCGGCGCCTTGTGACCGCCGAGCTGTGCGGCGACCTCGCCGACGGTGTCCGCGACGATGGCGGACAGGCACGCGCGCCAGGCCAGCAGTGCCTTGGTCAACCCCGCTATCTCGGCCGAGTTCGGGATCAGGTCGAGCCGGTCGTGCCAGAGGGTGAAGCAGTCGTTGAGGTCCGGGCGCTCCGCGCTGACCGAGAACTCGCGGCCCATCGGGCGGTAGCCGAAGTTGAAGTCCGCGGCGGCATAGCGCTCCTTCTCTCCGACCGGTCGGCCGAAGAACTGCCGGCTCTCGCCGAGTACTCGGTGCAACAGGCGTTCTCCGCCGTCGCGGAGGGTGATCCGGGCGTAGCCGTCGCGCAGCAGATCGTTGGCAGCTTGCGTGGCAGTGGTGAGCATGGTGCTTCTCTTCTGTATCTGGGTGCCTGAGCGGGCATCGGGGAATCGACGGAACGTCACTGGGGCAGCCACCGGCCGGCCGAGGCCTGCGGATCGCGACAAGCCCGTGCCGTCACGGCGGCGAGTCGGCGAGCGCTCGCACGGCGGGCCATGGCGACGGAGGCACCCGCAACGCCTACGGCGCCTCGGACAGGGGTGAGGGCACGCCCGGAGCAGTGACATCCCGTGACGGCAGGGAGACGACACAGGCGAAGGCACGCGGACGGGCCGGCCAGGCTCGTTGAGTCGCCGCTCGCAGGAAAAGCTCCGAACGGAACCCAACTGAGCTCTGCCACAGAGAAGTTGGACTTACGGCACCGCTACGGACTCAGGTACGGGAGACAGCCTGAGCGAGAGCGGGTCGGATACTCGGACTACTGCCGGGACTCATCCCGACTGCCTCCTCTCGTCACCGCGCACCTCGGTGCGCTCGTCCTCGCGGACGACGGCATCGCCGCCCGCCCCAGGGCAGCACGGAGTCCGTCCCGGACCACGGCCGCACTTGGCCGACACCCTCCACGTAGGAGTTTCAGCACTGCGGGGCGTATCCCCACCCGTCCTGGGCGGGACGCCACACCTGAACCTGGGCGTCTCTCGACGTCGTCGGGTCAGTGGCTTGTAGCCGCGCAGACGCCTCACCGAAAGAGGTGTCGCGCCGAGCAGTATGGCGCAGGCTCGAAGCGCCCTGTCAACTACGGCATCTACTGTGCACCGGTGGCACCCCACGGCCAGTGGCCTGCGTGTATGGGTGTCGTCAAAGACAAGCGGAATTCCATCAATCTCGTGTCAACGCCGGCGGGAGCAGCGGATGCTGGGCTGTACTCGAATGGTGCGGGGACGGCTTCCCCCGCCCAGTGCCCAGGAGAGGAAGCGATCGGCGATGACAGCATCAGAGTTCACCACGGTCACACGTCAGGGCGAGGACGCGCCCCACGCTCCCGAGACGGAAAGCGGCGAGCGCCGCTCCCGCGACTCGGAGTCCGGCACCGAGGAGCACAACCGCTTGGCGGCTGTGCACTGCCACGTCGCCATGGACTATCCCGAGTAGCCCTCGGGACCGCAGAGCCCAGAGATCGTGTGCCGCTCGAAAAGTGGCTCCCCCTGTCGCTTCCGTGAGTCGTTGAGCAGGGGCGATGCACGCAACACGCCGTATCACAGGTACGGTTCCGCTTGCGAAAGAACGAAACGGAAGAACCTGGATACGGCGTGCGATCCTCAAGGACATGGACTCGGCTGCTCGGTGTCGAAAAGATCGTGATCGAGGGGGTGGAGGTCGAGGAGGCCAAGGACGGTAGCGATCCGTTGCCCTACAACCTCAGACCCACGGATCCGACAGGAGGGCCGTTTTCGCCCGGCTGAAGCCGGGGATACCCACGCAAGATCAAGGATGGATGTCGGGTGGTCGAGCCCGGCGTTTCACCGGCCGACGTGGATGTAGGGCGCCCACAAAGACGGCCTGTCAGGGCAGGTTGCACGCAGGGATCGCACCGCCCTGTCCAGTGCCCGCGCCGGGACGGTACCCACGTCGGCAAGGAGTTCGGCGTAGAAGCGGGCCGCGACCTGGGGAGCTGCTCGGTCGGCGATGGGCCAGAGCGTGGCGACGACGTGAGGGTAACCGGCGAGCAGGAAACGGCTGGCCAGATGCAGTCCCTCATCGGGATTCACCAGGGTGTGACGCCCTGTCTCGCAGGCCGAGAGGAATGCGAGCGTGGCCCCCGGAACGGCGGCGACATCCGCCATGGTCAGTGTTCCGTCGTGGAGGCGCAGACCACCCGCGTCGGACGACTGGGGAAGGTAGTCTCCGTGGCAGGCGAAGTGGACACAGGAATGGTGCGTCAGCCGGCCGGTGACGCGCTGCCGGGTGGCGGCAGGTCCCATGAGCAGGGCACAGCCCGGGAACTGCGCCATCAACTGCGACGCCTCATGACCGGCCATGGGGAGATCGCCATATCCCGGGGTTCTCGGAAGAGCCACCACCAGAAGGTCCTCGTCGGTGATTCCCTTCCACCGGGGCATTCCGCGCAGGGCGCGCAGACTTGGCGTGTACGAGGAGATGCAGTGGTCCGCGACCCCGGGTCCGTCCGGCCGGCGCCCGGCTGCGTGCAGCGGGAGGAAGGAGAGAAGTCCGGTTGGGCACCACCACAGTCTCGGCAGGGTGTCCGCGGACTTCTCCGTCGTGGAGGTGAAGCCCACCGCCTCGAGGACGGGTTCGGTGATCGTCTCCCATATCCATGCGAGTTCCAGGCCGAGTTGTCGCTCGGCCTGGCGTCGTTCCGCCGCGGATGAGGACTGGGCGGCCTCCTGGGACTCGAACAGATTGGAGGAGTGCCGACGGAACGAGTCCATCGTCAGATCGGTGAGCGGCACATGCCGAAGGTGATCGGTGGTCACGATCAGTGCATCCGAGCGGTGGATGCTGTGGATGAGTATGACGACGGGGTCTTTCGGTGCCTGTGCCATCAGGTCCGCGGCCGTCTGCGAGGCGAGAAAGCCCTCGAATCCCGGAACTCTGCGGATCTGCGCGATCGTACGGTCCCATGTGGCGTTGAGGACGCTGCGGGATTCGGCATCGGTGGCGGTCTCCAGCTGCCCGCTCAGCGTCGAGAGGTCGTCCGCGAGCTCAGGTGCCTTTGTGTACAGATCGTCGGCGCCGTTGCGCAGTACGGTGGTCTCGGCGAACAGGACGCCCCTGCCGTTCTCCACGTGCTGAAGTGCCATGTGGGGTGACCCGGCCGCGATGGCGCAGGAGGCGGCGATCGACACCATCGGACTGAGCTCGCCGAGAAGTCGTCCGGGCTTCTCCGTGTACGGTCGGCGCCGGCCCGCGAGGCGGGGCAGCAGTCCGATGGCGGTCTCCAACGCGGACGCCGCAGCCGCCCAGTCGCCCAGGACGGCCAGGTTGCGGCCGGCATACCAGGCACTGGTCACCTGTGTGCGGAGGTCTGTCGCCGGGTCGCTCGCCGCGGCCTGGAACGCGGCCACCGCCGCACGCAGGTCCGCCTCGTCCCTGGCGTCGTCGGCGGCGTCCGCGTAGCGGTTGTTGAGCATGGCCCCCAGGTCGAAGTGGCCTGAGGACGTCGCTCGCACCGCGTGGCGTGCGACGTCGATGGCCTCGTCCAGGGCTCCTGGAGCTTTCCCGGACCGGTGTTTGGCCTCCAGTGCACGGTAGAACGCTCGGTAGGAATCGAGCGGAACGCGGTCCGACGGCGGCACGGAGGCCACCGCATCCCGGGCCAGCGCGATCGCCTGGTCGAGGTCGTTTCCCGGTCGGCCGCGCAGGTGACGCCGCCTCAGCAGATGGCTGACGATCGCGCTGATGTCTGCCCGGGGCAGGCCTTTCAGAGGCAGCCGTCGGAGGGTGCTCAGGCCCAGGTCGACCGCGTCGTCGAGTTCGGCGTCGGGAACCGCGTCATCGCTCTTGGCCACCGTGCTCAGAACGTTGTACACGGTGCCGGCGTAGGCCGGGTCTTCGGGCGGCATGCGATCCAGCACGCTGCGGTTGAGCTCGAGCGCGTGTCCGAGACAGCCGGGATCGGAGGTCTCTTCGTACAGCAAGGCGAACAGGTTGCCCAGATCGCACGCGGCGTCCTGGCTGTCCGGATGGTCCGGGGAGAGCGACGCGAGCAGCCTTCTGCCCAGGTCGATGCCCTCGACCAGCAGCCCGGCATCCGATCTGATGCCTCGCTGGTACGCGATGCCCAGGGTTTCCATGATCTGGATGATCGTGTCGCTGCTCATCGTCGTGCCCCGCCGAGCGTGGTCCATGGCGCGGCGCACCAGACGGACCACCTCGTCGGCCAGACCGGTGAGGGGCACCGCCGGGTACAGACGGATCAGTGCGTGGCCCAAGCCGGCGAGTAACGGCCCTTCCAGCTCCGCACTGCGCGAGATCGACAGACCGAGTTGGAGGATGACCGCTGCCGATAGTCCGGCTCCGTTGTCCTCCCTGGAGGTCTGTCGCACCAGATCCCCCGCATCGGTGATCCACCGCTCCCATCGCGGCGTGCGCAGGTCGGGAGGCGGCGGGAAGAGCGAGCGGACAGCAGGCGGCGCTGCCTCGATGTCCGTCTCGTATGCGGCCATGAGCATGGCACGGCCCAATGCCTGATCACGCCCCCATCGGTCCCATCCGTACGCCTCGATCGGGTTCTGCGTCCGGCACAGGAGCAGCGCACCGACCACGAAGAGAGCGGAAGCGTGGTCCCGGGTGGTCCCCTCCGCGCCCAGACCCTGCTGAACCGCCTGAACGAGCAGATCGTCGATGCAGTGTTCGGCTTGCGCGCCGAAGAGCAACTCGGGGTCGCCGCCGGTGAACTCCACGGTATGCATGCGGTTCAGCAGTGAGGTCCGCAGATCGTCAGGGCGCATGCGGCGGCTCAGCTCGCTCGTAGCGGTGCCAGGTCATATCGGTTTCATCCCATCGGTGAATGTAAGCGCGGAGATCTTCGGGAGGGATGGCGACGAGTTGGCGCACCGCGTTCGTGGGCAGAGGATCGGGTGCGATCAATGTGGCTCCGCTCTGCTCGTCCACGATCGCCACCTGCCGCGGCTGTTGCGGCTCCTCTCGCGTAAAGATCCTGCTGAGCCGCGCATATGCGTCTTCTGCCGACTTGCTGACGATGACCTGCAGGAAGGGCAGGAAAACGGTGGCCGCCGCGGCTCCGAACACGGCCGACACGACACTCGAGTCCCTGTGCGACGACTCGTCCTCGACTGCGAGCGACTGCTCCAAGAGCGCTGTCACTCGTCCGGCGACATCCCCAAGCTCCGACTGGAGGGAGCCGATGGCATCGTGGCGGCCGTCGAGTCTGGCGGCGCTCCAGCCGTCGTCCGCCGGTGCATAGCTCACCAGGACGTCGTATTCGTTCCCGGGGAACAGCGGAGGGTCGCGCCGCACCCACAACCAGCCGGCCACACCGGGGTCATCGTCTCCCGAGTTCGGCACCACAGTCCTGGTGACGACCACTCCGCAGTCCCGGAGAATGCGGGTGAGCCGATCCAACTGCTCGGTCGCTCGGCTGCCGCCCGGCTGCGAGGCTGTCACGCTGTCCGACAATGCTCCTCCGCGAGCTGATCCTTGGCTCCATCGGCATCATCGCGCAACGTCTGATCGAGAGGCAACAACTGGGGCTGCGGGCACCGCCGATCACGATGTCACCGGCCGATCGCCGCGGACCGATCTCCAGACCTGGACCACGTCGAGGAGCCGCAGATCGACGTGTACGGCATGCCCGGCAATGACGACCTCGGTCAAGCTGCGCCAGAGCCGACTCTTCCACCAGGACCTGCTGTACTCAGGCACGATCAAGATCAGGCTCTCCGACAGGCCGACGAGCCGGGGCGTCGACGCCGCCCCGCCCGCCATGGCCCGGAACTGAGGATTCGGGGTGCGGCCCTTCCCACGAGGGGTCCCACCCCCGGCTTCAGCTGCTGGTCGCCGTCGTGCCCGCCGGCTGCGCGGGGCGGACGGGCTTCGAGACGCCCCCGGTCAGAGACACTTCGTGGACCGTACGGCCTTCGGATGCAGTGCCTCTCGGCGGCCCGCCGAAAACGGTCACCCTGCCCGGAGGCGCGCTCCTTCGCACGTGCATCATGTCTGTCGACTTGTTCGATTTCCCGGTTCACGGGCGCGGGCAGACCGGCCGCGCATGGAGGCACGATGCACCACGCTCATCTGCCGCAGGGGGCGGGCCCCGCCTTCGCCCAACTCCTGCTGTCCAGCTACGAGCGGCAGACGGGCCGACCGTTGTGTCCGACATCCTGGTCCTCGGACGGCGAGGCGGCCGAGTGGCTGTACTGGCAGGCGCCGTTCGGGTTGCTCGCCCATGACACGGCCGACGATCCGGTGTTCGTCTACGCCAATCGCACCGCGCAGAATCGCTTCGACTACACCTGGCAGGAGTTCACGGTGCTGCCCTCGCGTCTGTCCGCGGCACCCGATGCCCAGGCCGGACGCAACTCGTTCATCGCGTCGGTGGCGGACAACGGCTACGCCTCGGGGTATCGAGGGCTACGGCGAGCGAGGACAGGCCGACGCTTCTGGATCGAAGACGTCACCATGTGGAACGTGACGGACGCCGGTGGCGTCCACCACGGTCAGGCCGCCGTCTTCCACTCCTCGACGGACGCATGAAGCTCCCGTCCGATACCCCCACGGCCGTCCGGCCGCCGCATGGCGGCGCCCGCGTTGCGCGAACGGCGTGCCGGGCGGCACTGCGGACCGCGCGGTGCACGATGTCCGCCCGGGTCACTGAGGGCCTGCGAAGAGTGCACGGCAGCTGACGAACCGTGAGATGTGGGTCACATTCCCTGACGGGATTGTCACACTCCTCCGCCGCCGCTGCTCCCAGGAGGCAGACACGGCAGGAGGCGCCCACGACCGGTCGCCGCACCTGTGCCCTCCGACGCAGACCGAGGCGAAAGAAGGCACCGACCGATGCAGCTCACGATCTTCGCAGCGAGCGGTGGCATAGGCCGCCACCTGCTCGAACAGGCCGAGGCCGCGGGCCACGACGTGACCGCAGTCGTACGCGATCCCCAGAGACTGACCGACCGGGCAGGACGGTTCCGCGTGGTCACGGCCGACCTGGCCGCGCCGGATGCGGACCTGCTCGCATCCGCCGTCGGCGGCAGGGACGCCGTTCTCTCCGGACTCGGACCACGGCACCCGAAGTCCGACGCCGGGATCACCTCGCGCGGGACGAAGGCCATCGTGGCGGCGATGCAGGCGACCGGAGTGAGGCGCCTTGTGGTGGTCAGCGCCGCACCCGTCGGCACGGTGCCCTCACCCGGCCGGCCGCACCCCCCGAAACACGATCCGGGCGACGGGTTCTTCATGTGCCACCTGGGCAGACGATTGGCCCGCGCCATGTTCCGCGCGCACTATGCCGACCTCGCACTGATGGAGGACATTCTTCCCCGCAGCGACCTGGACTGGACCGTCTCACGCCCGCCGCGGCTGACCGACAAGCCGCTCAGCGGCGTCTACCGGACGGCGTTCGGGCGCAACCTTCGCGGGGGCACGCTGGTCTCGCGCGCCGACGTCGCACACCACATGTTGCGGGTCATCGATCGACCGGAAGCTGTCAGGCAGACCATCGGCATCGCCGACTGACACATCCATCCGGTGTCGACGTGGGCTCCGTCACACGTGACAGGATGGGTGAGCAAGCGCTTGGATAGTGGGCGACAGAGTCCGCCGCGATGACCGGGAGGCCACGTTGTTGTTCACATCCGTCGATGACGTCTCCGCGCGCCTCGCCGAGACCGGGTATCTCGCGTCGCCCGCGGTCGCCACGACGGTCTTCCTCGCCGATCGGCTGGGCAAGCCGCTGCTGGTGGAGGGCCCGGCCGGGGTCGGCAAGACGGAGCTCGCCAAGGCGGTGGCCGAGGTCGCCGGCGCGCGACTGGTCCGGCTGCAGTGTTACGAAGGCGTCGATGAATCACGTGCGCTGTACGAGTGGAACCACGCCAAGCAGCTGCTGCGGATCAGCGCGGGCCGTGACGAGACGTGGGACGAGACGCGCACGGACATCTTCAGCGAGGAATTCCTGCTGGCGCGTCCGTTGCTGACCGCCATCCGAGGCGGGGACCCGAAGGTGCTGCTGATCGACGAGACCGACAAGGCCGACGTCGAGGTGGAGGGTCTGCTGCTCGAAGTGCTGAGCGACTTCCAGATCACCGTCCCCGAGCTGGGCACAATCACCGCGACCACCCGTCCCTTCGTGGTCCTCACGTCGAACGCGAGCCGGGAACTGTCGGAGGCATTGCGCCGTCGCTGCCTCTTCCTCCACATCGGCTTTCCCGACGAGGAGTTGGAACGGCGCATCGTCCGGCTGAAGGTGCCGGGACTCGACGGGGCGTTGACGAAGTCCGTGGTGCGTGTGGTGGGGGCGCTGCGCGCGATGGATCTGCGGAAGGTCCCGTCGGTCGCCGAGACCATCGACTGGGCGCGCACCCTGCTGGCGCTCGGGGCGGACACGCTCGACGAGACCGTCGTACGTGACAGCCTCGGCGTGCTTCTCAAGCACCAGGACGACGTCCTCAAGGCGGCGGCCAAACTCGATCTGGGAGCCGTGTGAACTCCCCGGCGACGCAGACGGGGATCGCGGAGCGGCTGACGGGTCTCGTCGGCGCGCTCCGCTCACACGGCGTACGGATCGGCACCGGCGAGACCGTGGATGCCGCGCAGGCGCTGGAGGCACTCGGCCTTGCCGACCGGGAGCGGCTGCGCGAAGGCTTGGCCGCCTCGCTGCTGCACGGCGAGGACGAGCGGCGGGTGTTCGATCCGGTCTTCGAGGTGTACTTTCCGCGTCGTGTCGGGGCGCCGGAGTCGCAGCAGGACGCGGACCGGGACGCGCTGCGGGACCGGCTCGCAGCCGCGCTCGCCGCCAACGACGAGGCGATGACTGCGCAGTTGGCCGTCGAGGCGGTGAACGGGTTCGGGGGATACGGCTCCTCGCCGGAGTCGGACGGCTGGTCGTCCTACCAGACGCTGGACCGGCTGCGCCCGCAGACGCTGCTGGCACGCGTCCGGGACACCATCAGGGCGCAGGCCACCACGGGTGCGGGGTTCACCGACCGGCTGCTGGAGGACGAGATCCGCAGGCGTATCGAGGTCTTCCGTAGGCAGGTCGCGATCGAGGCACGGCGCCGGGTGGCCGAGCGACATGGCAGGGACGAGCTCGCCCGGCGTGCGGTCTCCCCCACCCCCGACCGGGTCGACTTCCTGCTCGCCGGACGAGCTCAACTCACCGAGTTGCGCAGGGCGGTGCAGCCGCTGGCGCGCAAGCTGGCCACCCGGCTCGCAGCCCGCCGCCGTCGTGCCGCGCGTGGCACCATCGACCTGCGGCGGACCCTGCGCGGATCACTGTCGACGGGCGGGGTGCCGATGCAGCCCGTGCTGCGTCGCCGCCGCCCCGTCCGGCCCGAACTGGTGCTGCTGTGCGATGTGTCGGGTTCGGTGTCGGGATTCTCCGACTTCACGATGCTGTTGGTGCAGGCGCTGCACGACCAGTTCAGCAAGGTGCGGGTGTTCGCCTTCGTCAACCGCATCGACGAGGTGACCGGGTTCCTGGTGCACGGCGCGGCCGATCCCGAAGGGCTGGCCGCCCGCATCCGGTCGGAGGCGACGGTGACGGGCTGGCACGACAGCAGTGACTACGGGGCCGCATTCGGCGAGTTCGCCGAGCGGTATCCCGACGCCGTGGGTTCCCGCACGACGGTGTTCGTCCTCGGCGACGCGCGTACGAACATGAGTGACCCGAACCTGGCGGCCGTACGCCGGCTCTCCGAACGGGCCCGCCGCGTCTACTGGTTGAACCCCGAGCCGCGCACCCAGTGGGGCACAGGCGACTCCGCTGCGCCTGATTACGCCGGGCTTTTGGAGATGTACGAGTGCCGTAACGTCGGGCAGCTCAGCGCACTGATCGGCCGCCTGCTGCCGGTCTGAGCACGCTCACCACCGTGCCGACAGGGGCCCTGCACAACCGTCCGGGGACGTCTCGAGTCATGTCTTCCTGGGGGGAGGTGGTGGTATGGCCGGTGCCGCTGCGTGGATGGTCCGGCACGCGATGGCCGCTTGGGCGGTGTCGGGGCTGTTGCTCCTTGTCGGTGGTGTCGTCGTGGTGGCGCTGCCGTATCACCACAGCCTTTCGACGGCACGGGCCTACCGAACGACGCCCGAGGCGGTCGTGGTCTCCGCGGTGGTCACGGACCTGAGGAACATTTCTAACGGCAAGGGCTGCGAATACCGGGTGGAGGTCCGGGGCACGGCGACGGTGTCCGGCAGGATCGAACTCGACGACTCAGACCCCGTACTGTCACAGCTCAGCAGGGGCGACCGGGTCGGGATCGAGCTCTGGCACGGCCGCCGGACCGGCATCACCTTCGACGGGCAGGTCCAGGAGACCGTCACGGCGCCGACCCTTGAACCGGGCCTGTGGCTGGCCGGTGGTCTGGTTCTGCTGCACGGCGGCGTGCTCGCCTTCCACACCGCCGTCCGGCTGCGTCGCCGGACACATGAGTCGTCCCGGTTCTGGCCGGGCCCCGAAGGAGGCCTCACGCCGACCGGCAAGGTGATCGCCGGATCCGCAGCGGCCGCGTGCATCGCCGGCGTCGCCGCGTCCCACGACCTACACGGCCATATGGCTCACGCTCGGCCTGATCACCCTCGCCGTGTGGAGGGCGGCGCACCTGGTTCGCGACCGGGGATGGTTCCGGGCATGCAGGCCGGCCGCGTATGGCCACCGGCGACAGAGGGGGATACGAGCGGCGCAGGCAGGGACGCGTGGACGCGAAGTATGCCCTGATCGGGCCCGGTTGGGGAACGGCAGCTCGCGTGGTCCGGCGGTTGGCGCATCTGGACAATGACCAGACGTGCCACTCCCGCACCATTGCCCACGGCTCGAGGCGAACTCATCCTGAGGTGATTTTCCGATCTTCGCATCCCTTGAGGAGTTCTCCTTGCCTATCGTTCCCAGACTCCGACCAGGGCCGCTGGCACTCGCCGTAGTAGCCGTCCTGGCGACGGGGGGCATGCCGGCCGGCACCGCGGTACCCGGGGACACCGCCCGTTCGGTAGCGGCCGTCGACGCGGTTCACCCGTCACCAGGCCCCGGTGGCACACACAGCGTCACCCTGATCACCGGTGACAAGGTCACGATCGGCACGGCGGCCGACGGCAGCGTCGTCCGGTCCTTCGAAGGCCCGGACGGCACCACGACCGGTTTCCACCGCGCGGTCATCGACGGCTCGACGTACGTCTACCCCGACAAGGTCCTGCCGTACGTGGGCGCCGGGAAGCTGGACAAGCAGCTCTTCAACGTGACCCGGCTGATTGCCGACGGCTACGACGACGCACACAGCTCCCGGCTGCCGCTGATCGTGAGCTACACCGACGCGGCCGCCAGGTCGCGCACGCAGCCGAAGCCGGCCGGCTCGACCGTCGTCCGCCGCCTGGACAGCATCCAGGGCGCGGCCCTCGCGCAGAACCGCAAGCAGGCACGGGAGTTCTGGGCCGCGCTGACCGGAGGTTTCGGCGCGGCGGCCCGGTCCGCGAAGCCGGCCTTTGCAGGCGGCGTCGCCAAGGTCTGGCTCGACGGCAAGGTGAAGGCCGACCTGGCCGACTCCACCGCCCAGATCGGCGCACAACAGGTCTGGGCGGAGGGGAACACGGGTCAGGGTGTGAAGGTCGCGGTGCTCGACACCGGCGCGGACACCGAACACCCGGACCTGGCCGGGCAGCTGGACAGCAGTGCCAGCTTCGTCCCCGGCGAGGACGACATCGCCGACTACCACGGGCACGGCACCCACGTCGCCTCGACCATCGCCGGCACGGGCACCGCCTCCGACGGCAAGGAGCGAGGCGTCGCCTACGGCGCCCGGCTGGCCGTCGGCAAGGTGCTCAACTCCGACGGCAGCGGCCAGGAGTCCTGGATCATCGCGGGCATGGAGTGGGCCGCCCGGGACCAGCACGCCAGGATCATCAGCATGAGCCTGGGCGGCGGCGGTGACCACACCGACCCGATGAGCCAGGCGGTCGACGACCTCAGTCGCGACACGGGCGCGTTGTTCGTCGTGGCGGCGGGCAACGGCGGCCCGCACTCCATCAGCAGCCCCGGTGCCGCGGACGCCGCGCTGACCGTGGGCGCCGTCGACTCCGCCGACCAGCTCGCCGACTTCTCCAGCCAGGGCCCGCGTGACGGCGACGCCGGGCTGAAGCCGGAGATCACAGCGCCCGGCGTCGACATCCTCGCGGCGCGCTCGCACTACCGGCGAGGCTCCGGTTACTACACCACGATGAGCGGCACCTCGATGGCCACGCCGCACGTCGCCGGCGCCGCCGCGCTGCTTGCCTCCGAGCACCCCGACTGGACGGGCGCTCAGCTCAAGGAGGCACTGGTCAGCAGTGCCAAGGCGACCCCGTCGTACACCCCCTACCAGGCGGGCGCCGGCCGGCTCGACGCGTCGGCTGCGGTGCACACCACGGTCTTCGCGACCACCACCGCCTACTCCGGCTTCCACACCTGGCCCCCGAAGCCCGGGGAGACCGACGTCCAGAAGGTGACGTACACCAACGTCGGGGACGCCGCGGTCGGTCTCGACCTGGCGATCAACGGTACTGTCCCGGCAGGGTTGTTCAGTCTTTCCGAGGACCACGTCACAGTCCCCGCGCATGGCAGCGCCACGGTCACGCTGACCGCGGCTCTGGACAAGGTGGCGGGCGACCAGTCGGTCAGCGCCATGATCACCGGTACGGACGGCACAGGAGCGGTCCGGGCCCGGACGCTGATCGGCGCCGCACGGGAAGGCCAGCGCCAGAACCTGACCGTCGTCGCGAAGGACCGGTCGGGCAAGCCGCTGTCGGGCAGGGTCCTCCTGATCGCCGAGCACCTCTTCACGGTGATGAACCTCGACGAGTCCGGCACCGGCACGCTGCGGCTGCCCGTCGGCAGCTACAGCGGATGGCTCACGGCCGACGTACAGGGGGCCAACGGGCCCCACTCTCGGGGCATGGCGCTGCTCCCCTTCAACGACGTGCAGCTGGACCAGGACCGCACCGTCACCCTGGACGGCCGGAAGACCCGTCAGATCCTGGCGCGGGTACCGAAGCAGACCACCGCAGTCGCACCGCGTCTGGACGTCCACCGGTCGTTCACCGACAGCCTCTTCGAGTCCTCCGAGCTGCCCGGCCCGTCCTACGACAGCATCTGGGCGCTTCCTACCGGAAAGAAGGTCACCACCGGCGAGTTCGAGTTCGGTGCCCGCTTCCGCCTGGAGCAGCCGGCGCTGACCATGGGCACATCGTCGCAGACCTATGCCGACCCGCTGGTCAAACGTGCGGCCAAGCCGCTGCCGGCGGGCACCCGGACGCTCACGGCCGTCTACGCCGGTGACGGCACGGCCGAGGAGATTGCGCGGCAGAATGTGCGCGGCAAGGCCGTGGTGGTCCGCAGCGGCGGCACGGCCGCGATCAAGGCGCAGGCGGAGGCCGCCGCGACAGCGGGCGCGCAGGTGCTCGTGGTCGTCAACGACGGCATCGGCCGACTGCAGCCCTGGGACGAGTCTCCCTGGAGCCCGGAGAGCCCGGCCCCGGTGACGGTGGCGACCCTCAACGCCGACCAGGGCGCCGACCTGATCGGCGCGCTCCAGCAGGGAACGGTCAAGCTGAAGGTCACCTCGCACCCCACCACCGACTACCTCTACGACGTGGTGCACCACTGGTCCGGCGCCGTCCCGGCGGATCCGACCTGGCGCGAGGAGTCCAAGGACCTGGGCCAGGTGGACGTCTCCTTCCGCAACTACCGGCAGGGCAAGGCGATGGAGTTCCGCCCCGACGTCTGGCGAGGCTGGGCCGTCGGCAACCAGCTCACCACACCCGCCCAGGGCGATCGGACCGACTGGGTCACCTCCGGCACCACCTGGCTGGACGACGCCTTCATTCAGGGCGAGACCGGACAGCACGCGATCGACGTCCTGAGCTATCCGGCTCAGCGGACCGCCAAGGTCAGCTGGTTCGGCCCGATCCAGCGGCCCCGCATGGGCCCGCTCGGCTACCAGCCGGTGCGTTACCTCGACGCGATGTACATCACCGCGCCCGGCTGGGGTGACTCCGGCGCCGGTCACGTGGGCGAAGCCCATGGCAACTTCGACGTCAAGGACTGGATGTCGCTCTACCAGGGCGACCAGCAGCTCGACTGGGGCAACGCCGAGTGGCTGCAGGTCCCCGGGCTCGGTGCGGAGCGCCTGCCCTACCGGCTGGTGGTCGACAACGACCGGGCCGCCTGGGCCAACCCGTATTCGACCCACACGCTGACCGAGTGGAACTTCACCTCCGCGGTCACGGGCAGCGAGTCGGCCGTACCTCTGCCGCTGATCCAGCTCGACTACGGGGTGGACACCGACAAGACCGGCCGGGCCGATCGGGACGCCCGGCTCACGGTGACCGCCTCCCACATGCCCGGCACGACGGCCAACGTCGGAAAGCCCACGCTCGAGGTCTCGTACGACGACGGGGCGACCTGGCAGCGGGCCGAGCTGAGCAGCCAGGGTGACGGATGGCAGACGGCTCTGCGCGCGCCGCAGTCCGCCGGCTTCGTCAGCCTCCGGGTCACGGCCCGGGACAGTGCCGACAACAGCGTCTCGCAGACGATCACTCGGGCCTTCGGCCTGCACTGACGTCACCTGACGTGCACACCCGCCGGGCGGGGCCGCTAATCGCGGCCCCGCCCGGTGGCATGTGGACTCCGCGTCGATTGCCTCGGGCAACCGGCCTTGTGCCGGAGCAGGCTCGACTCCGTCTCGGTCGACCTCGTACGCGGCCACGGCCGCCTGGAGGGCCCCCGCAAGGTCAGCGTGCAGACCCCCGAGGGCGACACCGTCCGCCTCACGGCACGGCATGCGGTGGCCGTCACCACCGGCAGCCGCGCGGCTCTGCCCAGCGTTCCCGGCCTGGACACCGTACGTCCCTGGACCAGCCGCGAAGCCACCAGCGCCGACAAGGTGCCTGGACGTCTGGCCGTAGTCGGCGGTGGTGTCGTGGCGGTCGAGATGGCCACCGCCTGGCAGGCACTCGGATCCCAGGTGACGTTGCTGGTGCGCGAGGACGGCCTGCTCGAACGGATGGAGCCCTTCGCCGGCGAACTGGTCACCGAGGGACTGCGCGACGCGGGCGTCGACGTCCGCTTCGCCACCTCCGTGGCGTCGTTGGCGCGCGAGGACGGCGAGGTGCGCATCAGCCTCACCGACGGCTCACGACTGGCCGCGGACGAGATCCTGTTCGCCACGGGCCGCGCACCGGCAACCCGGGACCTGGGCCTGGAGAGCATCGGCCTCACCCCGGGCGACTGGCTGAAGGTGGACGACACCTTCCGCGTGACCGACGTCGCCGACGGCTGGCTCTACGCCGTCGGCGACGTCAACCACGGCGCCTTGCTGACCCACCAGGGCAAGTACCAGGCCCGCATCGCCGGCGCCGTCATCGGCGCCCGCGCCGAGGGCGAAGCGGTCGACGACACCGAGTGGGGCGCACACATCGCAACCGCCGACAAGGCCGCCGTACCCCAAGTCGTCTTCACCCACCCCGAAGTCGCCTCCGTCGGCCTGACCAGCCACGAGGCCGAAGCGAGCGGACACCACATCAAGGTCGTCGACTACGACCTCGCCCGCGTCGCAGGCGCCCACCAGTACGCCGACGGCTACCGCGGCCGGGCCCGCATGCTCGTCGACCTCGACCGCAACACCGTGGCCGGCGTCACCTTCGCGGGACCCGGAGTGGCGGAACTCCTGCACTCGGCCACCATCGCCATCGCGGGCGAAGTGCCCATCGACCGGCTCTGGCACGCCGTCCCCGCCTTCCCCACCATCAGCGAGATCTGGCTGAGACTGCTGGAGACCCACCGCGGTTAGGGAAGCAACCGAGCGGTGACCGGGCGCACCCGCCGCACAGGTCCAGCCCCGGTCACCGCACTCGGCTCACTCCGCCCCGTGGGCGTCAGGCGCCGGCCGCCTCCTCGGTCCGGCGCACCTCCAGCAGCAGCGCCTGGTCGGGATTGAGGTTCGGCATGGGAACTCCGGTGACCGCAAGGACGGCCCCCGGCAGTGTCAGCCAGCCGTCCAGCGCCAGGGTCAGCCAGGCCGGGCCGGCCGTCTGGTGGAGGGACGGCAGGCCCAGTTCGGTGCGGGCCCGGACCTGGTAGGTCGCCTCGGAAGCGAGACCGGGCAGGGGCACCCGTCCGTACTGGCCTTCGGGTGAGGTGGCCACCCGTGCCCAGCAGTAGAGGGCGGCCGTCTGGTCCTGCGACACGACCCCGTGCAGCAGTGTCGCATCGTCGCCGAGGTCGGCGCGGACCGTGCGGCCGCTGTGCAGCAGGGGGCGCAGTTCGCGGTAGAGAGCGGTCCAGGCGGTGAGCCGGGCAAGCTCCTCGGGGGTGCAGCGGGTGATGTCCTGCTCGATGCCGGCGTGCCCGAACAGGGCCGTGATCAACCGAAAGGTGTCGGAAGTGACCCGGGCGGTGGTGTGGCTGGTGCCGGAGCCGACGTGGGCGCCGACCAGCTCGGGCGGCAGCAGCTGCGCGGTCCACCGCTGGATGGTCTGGCGCTCAACCGGGTCGATGCAGTCCGAGGCCCACACCCGGTCGGTCCGGGCCAGGATGCCCAGGTCGACGCGGCCGCCGCCGCTGGCGCAGCTCTCGATCTCCAGCCCCGGGTGGCGCTCCTTCAGAGCATCGATGAGCCGGTACAGCGCGAGCACCTGGGCGTGCGCGACCGGGCGGTCCCCGGGACCGTGGACGGCCTCGTGCAGTTCCCGGTTGTGGTCCCACTTCAGATAGCCGATGCCGTACTTGTCCACCAGTGCGTCCAGCGCGTCCAGCAGGTAGTCCCACACCTGGGGGTTGGCCAGGTCCAGGACGTACTGGTGACGGGAGGACGGGCCGACACCGCGGGCCGGGCCGAGCACCCAGTCGGGGTGTTCCCGGGCCAGGTCGGAGTCGAGATTGACCATTTCGGGCTCGACCCACAGACCGAACTCCATGCCGAGCGAACGCACATGGTCCACCAGCGGCGTGAGTCCTTCGGGCCACACGACCGGGTCGACCGTCCAGTCCCCCAGACCGGCGTTGTCCGAGCGGCGTCCGCGGAACCAGCCGTCGTCCAGGACGAAGCGCTCGACACCGACCTCGGCGGCCTTGTCGGCCAGTCGCAGCAGCCGGTCCAGGTCATGGTCGAAGTACACCGCCTCCCAGCTGTTGAGGATCACCGGGCGGGGGCTGCGCGGGTGGGTGGGCCGGTGGCGCAGCAGGGTGTGGAACCGGTCGGCGAGTCCGTCGAGCCCCTGGTCGGACCAGGCGAAGTGACACACCGGCGTGCTGTAAGACTCCCCGGGGGCGAGGCGGATCTCCCCCGGCCGGAGCAGCTCTCCGCCGCCGAGCACCGCGGCGTGGGCGCCGGCGCCCTCCGGGAGTTGCTCGACCAGGTACTGCTGGTCGCCGCTCCAGGCGATGTGCACGCCCCACACCTCGCCCGCTCCGAACCCGAACCCGGGCGCACCCACCGTCACCAAGTACGGCGAGTCCAGTCCGGGTTTGCCCCGCCGCACCTGCCTCGCGTAGGTGCCGAAGGCCAGCGGGCGGCGCTGGGGGGAGCGCTCCCGGCTCCATTTGCCGGTGAAGTCGAGGACCTCCCGGGCCCTGCGGGGCAGCGGCAGCAGGGTGGTGACCTGCGCCAGGTCGTACGGCGTCGGGTCGGCGTCCTCGTGCCGGGTGATCCGGCTCTCCACCGCCAGCACTCCGGAGGGCTCCAGCCGGTAGGTGACGGTGACGTCCAGCCCGGCCGTGGGCTCGGTGAGCCGGAGGGACAGTTCTCCGCCCTCGGCCTGCGGCTGGTACGAGGTTCCGGCCAGGCTCAGCCGCGGCGCGGTGGACGTACCGGCCAGGTGGCCCTGATGGGCGGGTGTGCCGGACCAGCCGTCCGCCTCGGTGGGCCAGACGGTGAATCGGCGAGGAATGTCGATGGAGTTGTTCAGCACGGCGGGTTCATCGGTCAGGGCGAGCGCCGCCAAGGCGGTGTCCGGCAGGTCGCCCAGGTCGGCCCCCCAGTGCAGGACTCTGGGCACCGGCTCGGCGAGCTCCACGACGAGTGAGGTGCCGGCCGCGCGCAGGGCGAGGATCCGCGCGGTGGTGTCAGGCATGCAGAGTCCTTTCCATTCCTTTGTGTCCGGCGTTCGGAACGCCGGTTGCTGTCGGTTGTTCAGCTCTTCGCGAGCAGCGTCCTGCTCTTGTTATTCCAGCAGGTCGCCATCGCTGACGGCGTCGGTGGACCCGCAGCGATGCGACCGTTGTGCTGGTTCGGGTCGGGTGGGTGATCAGAGGGTGGTCCGGTCCACGTCGGACACGTAGTCCCGCCCGCGGTCGGGCGGGCGTAGTCGTCCGACACGTTCTTGCCGTTGTCGACGTTCCAGCCGGCGTCCACGTGCACGTAGTTGTAGCCGTGGGACTTCGGCTTCGAGGCCAGGACGTCGGCCTGCTGCAGAACATGGGACTCGGTGAGCCAGTTCTCCCCGCCGCAGCCGGGGAAGTTGGTGGACTCAAGACTCCACGTACTGAAACCCATGTACGGCGTGGCGGCCACGATGGGTGCGGCAGCGCCCGCCGGGGTGCCGGCACCGGAGGCGCCCACGGGGGCAGCGACCCGCGCGGCGGCAGGCACGGCGAGGGCCACCGCGGGTGCGGTGACACAGGTGAGAGTTCTGAGACGTGCGGGTCGAACTGGACGAGCCATGGATGCACTCCATCTCGGGGCGACTGCAAGCGGCCTTCCGCGTGAAGGAATCGAGCAGAATCGAGGCTGGTGAGCCCGTGGGCAGCGGTTGTCCCGGAACAACATCCACAGGAGACGACGGGCATGCGTGGCCACGCTCCTCCCCGGGGCGGATCCGCCATGTCCGCCCTGATGAGGAGTGCGGCGAATGTAGGCATGCTTTCCTTCCAACGTCAACATAATCGGAGTCGGGAGGGATGTGGCATCTCACGCTGCCGTTTCTGCATGTATTGGGCGAATAGCCATCCTTCTCCCACTTCAGGGAGATACAAATGGGGGAGAAAGCGCCGTTGCCTTAATTTCCAACGGAAATGTAAAGTCGCTCCATGAGCCTCACCGGCCAGCCCCCCGCCGCCGTCCTGGTCTTCCAGACCCTGCTCCAGCACGGCCCGCTCAGCCGTGCCGAGATCGGACGGCGCACCGGGCTGTCCCCGGGTGCCGTCACCAAGTCGGCCACTCCCCTGATCGCCGACGGCTGGATCACCGAGGTGGGCCGGCCCACCGCGGAGCGGGCCAACGGCCGTCCGGCGACGTTGGTCGCGGTGCGGGCGGCACGCGCCCGGTTCGTGGGGGTCAAGATCACCGGGGACGAACTCATCGGCGTGCTGGCCGATCTGACCGCCCGTCCGCTGGCCTCCCGGCGGGCCGCGCTCGATTCACGGGACGTGGGCACGGTGGTGCTGGCGATCGCCCGGCTCGTGCAGCAACTGAGGGACACGGCGGACGTCGGGGAGGCCGACGCGATCCACGGCCTGGGTGTCACCATCTCGGGCGATGTCGACGGGCAGACCGGGCACGTGCAGTACTCGCCCTTCCTCAACTGGCGCCGGGTGCCGCTTGCCCAGCTCGTCGAGTCGGCCACGGCGATTCCCACGGTCATCGAGAACGACGTACGGGCCCTGACGGTGGCCGAGCAGTGGTTCGGCGCGGGCGCGGGCCTGTCCTCCTTCGCACTCGTCACCGTGGGAGCCGGCATCGGTGCCGGACTGTCGGTCGGCGGCCGGGTGATTTCCGGGGCGCACGGGGTGGCGGGCGAAGTGGGCCACCTCCCCGTCGGCGGCACCGAGCGCACCTGCACCTGCGGCAACACCGGCTGCGTCGAGGCGGTCGCCTCCACTCACGCGATCACCGAACAGGCCCGGCAGGCAACCGGCGACGCCGAACTGACCATGGAGGAAGCGGTACGGCTCGCACACGCCGGCGACCCGGCCGTGCGGGGGGTCTTCACCCACGCCGGACATACCCTGGGCCTGGCCCTGGCCTCTGTGGCCAACCTCATCGGCCCGGAACGGATCATCATCTCCGGCGAGGGCGTGGCCTCCTACGACCTGTTCGCCGATCAGATCCGGCAGACCTTCGCCGATCACGCGTTCGGCGCCGCCGCGGACTGCGATCTCGTGGTCCGGTCACTGCCGTTCGAGGAGTGGGCGCGAGGCGGAGCCGCGGTGGCGGCCCAGCGCGTGTTCGCTCCCGCCAAATAGGCCCCCGTTCGGCCCCGCCGCGCAGGCTCTTGCGGATTCATCCGCGCACCGCAGTGCTTCGGCCTGCTGAAGCGAGTCGGCGGACAGGGCATGCCGCGCACGGCGGTCGTGCACGCGATCCTGTCGTTCCGGTGGACTCCGGGCGCACAGCATGCGGCCGGGGCCCGTCAGCGGGCCCCGGCCGACAAGCCGGGCGATCGCACCGTCAACCGGTCGAAACACCGTCGCATCGTGGATGGACACCTGAAGCTGTGGCGCGGCGTCGCCACCCGCTACGGCAACGCCGCCACCAGCCACCTGGACGGCCACCACATCGCAGGGGTGTCGCTCCGGTCGGGACGGTCATCCGGACGAATCCGCCTAGCGGCGACCGGAGAAGTGGTGGTGCCGGTCGCCGTGCCAGCGGTGCCAGCCGTGGTGCCGGCCCCGGTTGCCGAAGCGACCGTGGTCACGGTGGTGGTCGCCGTACCGGCCACGGCCACGGTCCCGGTCGCCGCCCCGGTCGTGGTGGCTCTGAGAGTAGCTTCTCCCGTTGTCGCGGCCGTGGTCGCCTCCGTCGGCCAGAGCCGGCATGGCGGCCGCCGCGACGAGGGCGCCCGACGCCACGAAGGTGGCGATCAGGCGGACCGTAGTACGAGAAACAGACATGACGCTGTCCCCTCACGTTCATGCACACCAGCCCTGGTCAGGGCCGGCGTGCCATCCGATTCCCCGGCTCGGTGCCGAGGTCCGCCACTGTGGCCCGTCTCGGCGGCGCTAGATCAACAAAAAGATTCGCGTTACAAAACATCGATATATCCGTAACGCTCCCTTGTATCGGGCATCGATTCGCGCGGAGCTCGTGCCATGGATCCGCCCCTGCTCCGAACTGCGCTCCGATCAGCAGAAAAACGAGCGCGGCACACGACACGCCTCACGGGGCCGCCGCTCCGCCTCCCTCGACCGGAGCAGCAGCTTTCGTAACGATGGCGGGGCCACCGTTCGAGCGACCCGCCGCGCCCGCCCGGCACGACCCTCCGTAGCCCCCCTCCTGGCGCTCCAGGTGTCGCGTACATGCTCCCCGCAGCCCTGCAGCCGGACGACCGCCCACCACCGTCACGTACCTGCTGCTCAGGCGCGCCGGAGCGGCGGCTGATGTGGCGCCATGTCCGACACCCGTGCGCCCGCGCCCCGTCGTCGAACGTGACCTCGGCCTACTGGAGCGCCTCTACGAGGACCCTTCGGAAGCCGGGAAAGCGAGCACCGAGATCGCCCACATCGGAGCAACGGGCGCTGGAGTCGGCCGGATTCGCTCGTGCGGGCGTGCTGCGCGGTGCTGCTTCCGCACCGGTTCCCGGCGCGACGTGGTCATGTACTTCGTGCTGCGCGACGAGGTCGCTCTCAAGGAGCGACACCGGCGATCTCGCCGTCGTCGTCCGACCAGGCGAGCACGGCAGCGGCGAGCGGGCCGGCAATGGACAGGTCGCGGCCTCCAGGTCGGCCCGGGGCGCATGGGCCCTGTTCCCGAGAGCTTCAACCCCGCTGTCCTCGATATCCGGATGGCCCGTATCCGCACCGTGCTACGGCGCAGCGCGCGACAGGACGCGGAGCACTACGTGGTAGGCGCAGCCGGGATCACCGTCGACCCGGTGCGGCGCGAGGTGCTGTGCGACGGCGAACCTTTCAGGTGCACGCCGGGCGAGTTCGCGATCCTCCTGGCCGTGATCTCCGAACCGGGGCGCGTGTTCTCGCGGCACCAGTTGCTGCAGTGCACCCGGGACGTCGACCGGGAGTCCACGGAGCGGGCGGTCGACGTGCACATCATGAACCTGCGCAAAAAGATCGAGGTCGACCCTCGCCGGCCTGTACGTCGGCTCACCGTCTCCGGCGTCGGCTACAAGGTGAGCGGGGGCCGCAGGTGACGGCGGACGGCATCGTCGAGGCCGATCGGGCCGAGACATCGCGCAGCCGACGGACGGGGGCAGCGGCCTCGGCCCGTCCATCGGCTGTCAGCTCGTCGCCGCGGACCGCCCGGACAGCCCCTACTGGGCGGCGGGAACGGGGAACAGCATGCAGCTGCTGGTGGCGTGGGCGAGCAGGCGGTCGTCGGAGTCGAACAGTTCCGCCTGGGCCAGGGCAGTGCGCCGGCCCTGGTTGAGGACGCTGCCGACGGCGCGCACCTTGCCCGTGTCGACGGTGATCGGACGCAGGAATTTCAGGTTCAGGTCGAGCGAGGTGTAGCCCATGCCTGCCGGGAGGACGGACTGCACGGCACAGCCGGCGGCGGAGTCGAGCAGGGTGGCGTAGACGCCGCCGTGGACGCTGCCGATGGGGTTGTAGTGCTCCTCCCCCGGTTCCAGGGCGAAGACGGCACTGCCGAACTCGACCTGCTCCAGGGTGAAGCCGAGGGTCGCGGCGATGGGAGGGCCGGGCAGGCGTCCACTGAGCACGCTCCGGAGGAAGTCGAGACCGCTCTGCTGCCCCACGGCGTCTGCGGAGACCCTCGGGTCCTGCCACTCGAACGTGCGCGACCTGCTCATGTACGTCCCCTCATCAGCTGCCTTTCAAGTTCGAAGCTAGCCATGCACACACCTGGATGTCAATGTCGTAGCCAGCCTACGATGGCTCCATGACCTGGCTTGAGACCAGCACCGAGAACTGCACGGTGCAGCGCACTCTCGACCTGATCGGCGAGAAGTGGTCGCTGCTGGTGCTGCGCGACGCCATGAACGGCGTGCACCGCTTCGAGGACTTCCGCCGGCACGTGGGCCTCTCCGAGGCAGTGCTTGCCGACCGGCTGCGCAAGCTGGTTGCCGCCGGAATCCTGGAGACCGTCCCCTATCGCGAGCCGGGCCACCGCACGCGCCACGAGTACCGGCTCACCCGCAAGGGCTGGGACCTGTGGCCCGTCATGATCGCGCTCAAGCAGTGGGGCGACCACTACACAGCGGACCCGGAGGGGCCACCCCTGGAGGTCCGGCACCGTGACTGCGGTGAACCACTGGAAGCCGTCATCGTCTGCAGGGGCGATCACGACGGGCCTCTCACCCCCTGGCAGGCCTACACCCGGCCGGGCGCCTCGGCACATTCCGCCACCTGACCGATCGGGGGTTGCCGCTTTCGCCACGGCGGCGCCTGACCGCACCTGGCACGGCCACTCAGCGCCCGATACGTCCCGATAAGGTGCTCTTTGTGATCAGGACAGGAAGGCTCCGACGTCGTCGCCCTCCGCGCGCGAGGCAGCGGGTATCCGCGCTGCTGTCTCCGGTGATCGTCACCCTCCTCATCGCGAGCCTTGCGTTCTCCACGCCGAGGGAGATCGCCTTCAGCCGTCTGTTGCCGGCGGCGCCCGCCCTCGCCGCCTCGGTGTGGTCCGTGTTGGGGACGGTTCTTCTCGGGGTCTTCTGTCTGATGCTCATGATCGGACTCAGCTTCCTCTACTCCGATCTCGGAACGCCGTACACGGGCGCTGCGATCGTCGCCGTCACCTTGGCGGCCGCCTATGCGAGCCATCTGCGGCTCCAGAGGGAGGAGACACTCATTCAGGTCCGGCTCGTCGCCGACGCGGCCCAGCAGGTCCTCCTGCGCCCCCTCCCGCGACGCATCCGGGACGTCGCGATCGAGTCGCTCTATCTGGCGGCCCAGGAGCAGGCCCGGATCGGAGGCGACTTCTACGAGGCGGCCGAGACGCCCTACGGGGTCCGGTTGCTCATCGGTGATGTACGCGGCAAGGGACTGTCCGCGGTGGGGGCCGCCTCGGCGCTGATCAACTGCTTCAGGGAGAACGCCTACGACCAGCCCGATCTCCGGGGCATCATCCACCGCCTCGAGACGAGCATCGCCCGCCACACTGCCGCGTTCCCCACCCAGAACCTGCCGGAGCACTTCGCCACCGCGCTCGTCGCCGAGATCCCCTACGGCAGCGGGTTCGTCAGAATCCTGAACTGCGGGCATCCCCCACCGCTGCTCGTGCACCACGAGGAGATCCACATCGCCGAGCCGACCGGCGTGTCGCCACCCCTCAACCTGGCGCCGCTTCTCGGAGACCGCTACTACGTCGACACCATCGCCTTCACCCCGGGCGATCAATTGCTGCTGTACACCGACGGCGTGACGGAGGCTCGGAACCGCGACGGAGAGTTCTTCCCACTGCCGGACTGGCTGCGACAGCACAGTCGAATGCCGCCCCGCGAGCTGCTGGACCGGCTTCACCGGGACCTGCTCGACTACAGCGGCGGAAGGCTCGATGACGACATCGCGGCCCTCGCCCTGCGGTGCCTGCACACCCAGGCGCAGGAGCGTCCCACGTAGGTGGCCCCCTGCGTGCGCCTCATGTGGGCGCTCGGAGCACGAACGCGGCACCGGCAACCAGCCCTGCGAAGGCGAACCGCTTGCCGGAGCCGCCCCGCCATCCCACCGGAGACATCGCGCCGGTGCAGGCTCACGCGACTCGAACGCCGGCCGACGGTTGCCGGTTCGCCCGCACTTCGGACCCCTAGGCTCGGGTCGACGTTCAGTCCGGTTTGCGCCACGTCAGTTCCGCCGTGCGGTCCGCGCCCCACATGTGGACGGGGGCTACCAGGCCGAGCTTCAGCAGTGCGTCGTCGAAGGTCACCCTCCGCACCTGGGGACGCCCGACCCAGTCGGGGAAGAGGCTGGTCGTGACGTGGTGCCTGACAGTGGTCGGGTCCACGACTTCGAACGGGCCGCCATAGGCGATATAGGTCACCGCCGCCCGGGCCAAGGCCTCCGGCGGAGTGTCCTCGAGACGTTCGGATCCCGTGGCCGGACGATCTCTGCGGCTCAGCTGGGCGGACATGTAGCCCTCGGCGGTGTAGACGATCAGCCCGTGGGGTGTGGGGCCCAGCGGGTGGATGACTCGCCCGTCCGTGCCGGTCGCGGTGTACGACACGAGTGTCCATGCACCGAGCAGCCGTTCGCGCACCGCCTCGGCGGCTGCGCGTTCACTGCCCGCATCCGTTCGGTAGGAGGTTGTCATGAGGGTGTTCCCTTCTTCCGTGTGTTCGCAGATCCGGCTCTTCCAAGGTGTCGCTGCCGGGGGTGCGGCGCCCTCGTCGGCGAGACGGACGGCTCGGTCGACCTCGGCTCGACCGCCGAAGGCGAACTCGGGCTCGATCAGCTCTCCGGTGGCGGGGTTGAGCGCCATCATGGTCCCCGCCGAGGCGGGCAGGGTGGCAGCGCCTATGAGGAGTTCTCCGGTCAGAGTCATGCCGTGCCACCCTCGAGGGCGGCAACGACTTCTGCCGTGGTGAGGATGGCGTGGGCGAACGTGGGCCCGTTCAACTCGTGCGCGGCGTGCATCATCTCGGGGCGGAAGGCGGCCGTGGCGTCGCGGACCAACGTCACGTGGTAGCCCAGCTCCATGGCGAAGCGGCCCGTGGACTCGATGCAGGTGTTGGCGAGCAGGCCGACGACCACCACGTAGGTGATGCCGTGCTGCTTGAGCTCGAAGTCCAGGTCGGTGTCGGCGAACCCGCTCTGCCCCCAGTGCTCCTGGGCCACGACGTCACCCGGCCGCGGCTGGAAGTCGCTCTGGAACTCCCCGCCCCAGGTCAGGTCGTAGGTCTCGGACATGGTTTCTCCTCAGGTCCGGATGATGTGCGACATCCACAGAAAAGGATTACTCCCAACATCCAGCAAGTCAAATATCCGCAGTTCAAAAGCAATCTTCAGCCCATGTGTATGATGGACATCATCTATTTGCTCGGCGCCTGCGCCGTTTCTCGAGGGGAGGCCCGGCATGGGGCAATCACAGGCGGAGAAGGCGGCGTCGCGTGAACGGGTGCTGCGTATAGCGGCTCGCAAGGTGCGCGCGGAGGGCGTCACCCGCCCGGGCATCGCGGACCTCATGAAGGAAGCGGGACTGACCCATGGCGGCTTCTACAAGCACTTCGCCTCACGCGAGGACCTGATCACCCAGGCTGCGAGCCTGGCCCTGACCGAGGGCTCGGCGAAGATGGAGCGGGCCGCGCGGAAGAACGAGCAGGAGCCACGGACCGGCCTCATCGACGCCTACGTGGGTCAGCAGCACCGCAACTGGCCGGCCACGGGATGCGCCCTGGTCGTGCCGCCGCCGGCCGCAGCGAACAGCACTTCAAAGCGGCCTACGAAAAGCAGGTCCGCACCTACCTGGACCTGCTAGCCGGACTCGACAAGGAGTCCGAGGAGTCCCGTGCCGAGGCGATGCTCACCCTCAGCGCGCTGGTCGGTGCGGTACTCATGTCGCGGACCGTGGCAGACCCCGGCCTCTCCGACGAACTGCTCACCGACGTCGCCGACCAACTCGAGCGACGCGGGCCGCGGGCGTCCGCTCCCGCCTGAGGCACGGCCCGATGAGGCCGGCTCCAAGGAGGGCCGCACGCACAGGACATGACCGGTGACACTGCTTACGGCGCGATACGGAGCGCAGTGTCTGCAAGGTCACACCACACTATTCCGAGGGGCCCCTCATGTTACGCTGGGGGCATGAGCCAGCGAACTGTCCTGTCCGCGTCCCAGGCGTCGGCCAAGCCACTGCGCCGCGACGCGCAGCGCAACCGGGACGCGATCGTGGCCGCGGCCCGCAAGGCCTTCCCCGAACAGGGCCTGGGCGCCTCCCTGGAGGGTGTCGCCCGCGAGGCCGGCGTCGCGATCGGAACCCTATACCGGCACTTCCCCAGGCGTCTCGACCTGATCGAAGAGCTCTTCACTGCGAAGTTCACGGATCTGGTCGCCGCGGCCGAAGAGGCCGTAGCCATGGACGACGCCTGGCGGGGGTTCTGCCACTACCTGGAGAAGCTCTGCGAACTGCAGGCCTGTGACCGAGCCTTCAACGACCTGGTCTCGGCCCGGCTTCCCATCCACGCGATCAGCCGGAACATGGACGAGCGCGCAAGGGAACTGGGTGCTCAGATCGTCCGCAAGGCCCAGGAGCAGGGTGTGCTCCGCGACGACGTCACCTCGGAAGACCTCGCCTTCGTGATCTGGTCCCAGGCGGGGATCATCCGGGCCACCCGTACCGTGGCACCCACCGCCTGGCGCCGCCACATGCACCTGATGCTCGACGCCTTTCGCGCCGACTGTGCCCACGCACAACTACCTGAACCCCCGCTGACCCCCCGGCAGGTCGAGCAGACGCTGACCACGGTCGAGTGCCCCGAAGAAGAATGCGGCGAGTGCTGCGAGGAGACATGACCGCCACGGCGGATTCGGTCTCCAAGCGGATAGTAGGACTGCGTTAGGTCTGTCTTGATTTTGGTGCCTTGTGAGTCCCGCTGGGCCGGGGGCTGACGGCAGGTGGTGCAGATGCCGGTCCAGGCGTCAACTGCGGCCGAACACGGTTCACTTCATGTGCGTCCACACAGTTGACGTGCTTCTGAACAGACCCGTCAGGAAGACGTGACGGAGTCCTGGCAGGCCCTTGCCGACAAATGATCAGCCCGGTCGTGGTGGGTGGCGCGGCAATCGTCTTGCGGCAGCCGTACGGTCCGGCGATCCTGAACCGATGCCAGGGCAGCACAAGGGGAAACGGCAGCGGCACGACATGAGGCGGCGGGCCGTCGCTCGCTGCGCGGCCGACCGCGGGTCACTGGGAAGCAGTCAGGTCTGGGCCTTGAAGTGACCCCTGGCGTCTTTCCTGCGGAGCTGCACGGCGTGGAGAACAGAACACTGACCGCGGAAAGACCGTACGTCGCTACGTCGAGCCACGGAACCAGCCTCTCCGAGGCGCTTCCACCACCTGACGCTGAACGCTCGTCTCGAGGCGTGGGCGGACTTCGTCGAGGATGTCGAAGAAGGCGACACCGTGTGGGCTTGGGAGTTCCACAGCGACGTGGCCGATCGAGACTGGCTCCATGATGTTCGGCCGATCGTGATTGACCGGGTTCATCGGATTCACCGGCCCGAGTCCGATGCTCTCGACGGGCGGTTCCGAGCAACTACCGCGCCGATGAAGCCACTCGGCATGCGCCGGAGCGCCAGGGCCACACGGGAGAGGTGATGGCGGTTTCGCCACCCGCGGCGAGTGACAGAAGATCCAGCAGCTCCACTGCCTCCGACGTGGTCGCCGCCGCCGACGTACATCGGCTGATTCTGCCCACAGAACGGGCCCGGTGCCTGCGTCGGTCGCCGGACCCTCACGCCCAAGGGGCGCCATCATCCAGGGGAGGCCTTCAGCTTCCCGCCAGCAACTGCGCCAGCTCGCCGTCCAGGTCGACCCGGCTCGACTCCGCCCCCATCGGCACCAGAGACATCGTCTCACGCAGGAAGGATTCCACACCCTCTGCCGGGAGTTCGAGCAGAGCGGATCCGCGCGGCGAGCGAAGAGCAATGTAGAGCGTATCGCGTCCCGAGCCGCCGGCCGGCCACATCCGCACGTCTCCCTGCCCGGTGTGCTCACTCAGCGCCTGAGCCAACATCTCACGGCTGAAGAACCACTCGACCCTGCCGCTCCGGTCCACGGGGTAGAAGGCGGCACGCACGGCATAGGGATCATCCGCCTTATACCAAAGCCCTGCAAACATCGCCACCGACATGTCGTCTGACACGACGAACCGCACAGGCAGCTCGTGCGCCACGGTTCTGACCGATCTCACTGTTTCTCACTCCCAAACGCCCGCCGGCCCGGCACTCCGATCGCTCCCGCACTCTTCTTGGCAGGGCGGCACCACAGCGCGCCCAGAAGCATCGGAAGGTGAAGGCAGCACACACGGCTTCCGCGTGTACCCCGTTCGGCCGGGAAGCGAACTCATCGGCCTGGGCCAGGCCCCTGCCCGGCGGCGAGCGGCCTCGCGACGAGGCGAGGGCGCGACCCTCGGGCCATGTCCCTGCGACTCGTCAGCCGGACGGCAATGGTCTGCGGCCGCATCACAGATTGAACAGGGCCAGCTGGTCGAGGTACCAGCGTTCGGCACTGACGTAGTGCGAGGACGCGGTCTGGACCCCTCCGTGCTCCAGGTGGCTCCAGTCCGCGTGGAGGCCGTCACGTCCATGGCCGGCGTCGACGGCGGCGATCGAGGACTGGGCGTGCTCCACGGGTCCCGCAGTCGCCGCTGACGCCGAGCCGCCGGCGCCGAGAAGGGCTCCGCCCGCCATTGCGGCGGAAGCGAGAGCGATCGATGCGCGCTTGATCATCTTGTTCATGGTCTTTTCCTTGTCATTACCGGGGTTCCGCCGGCCGGGTGGCCGCCGTGATGCCCTGATCCGAGTTCTTCGGGTGCCGAGTTACGGTCCCCATCCGGAGGACCCCCTCACGTTCACCTCTGCCAGAGTACTCGAGGGGTGCCTCATGTTTGCGGTGAGGCTCATCACAGCACGTCGGAGGGGTTCGGCCGACACGAGCAGCGCGGCAGCAACAGAAGCAGCGTGAGTCCCACTCGGGCCCCGCTGACGGTCGTAGTCGCCCGGATGCCGTCGGTCACCTTCCATGGATGGCAAGGCCGCGCGGGCGGCAGCGGCGGTCGGCGGGCACAAGGGGCACGCGGCGGGCGCGTTCCCACCGCCCGGATCGACAGTGCCGGGGGAAGCGTCTCGGCGGCTCACTGACCGTCCGTGCGATGAACTCGCTCTACCAGGACGGGGATTACGTCTCGGCCGAGGGAGCGATGGTCGGCCTCCGCGTCCGCGACGAGGCTTGCGCCAGGGCATTGGTGCAGAGGACCGACTACGACATGCAGACCGACGGTCCGTACCCGGAGACCGGGTGCTTCGAGCCGCCCCACGGCCGATGAGCATGCGAACGCGATAACGACGTTCTTCCGTCGTCATCGGCCCGGCGCATCAGGGACTCAGCTGGAAGCGGCCCTGTGTGGCGGTGGTGCGGAAGCGGGAGCGGTAGGTGGTCGGGGCGACGCCGAGGGTGAGCTGGAACACCCGGCGCATGGTCTCCGCCGAGCCGAATCCCGCCTGCTCCGCGACGAGGTCGACCGAGTCGTTGCCCGCCTCGAGCAGCGCCTGGGCAGCCTCCAGGCGAACCGACTCGAGGTAATGGCCCGGCGTCAGGCCGACCTCACTGCGGAAGAGCCGGGTGAGATGCCGACTGCTCAGCCCGACCTGGCGGGCGAGGGCGTCCAGAGTGCACGCCGATCGGGGGTCGGCGGCCATCACGTTCATGGCCTGCCGCACCGCGGGATGCTGGGCCTCCCGCGGTGCCATCCGGACACTGAACTGTGACTGGCCTCCCGGGCGGGCCATGAAGACGACCAGGTGGCGGGCCACGCTGCGGGCGAGGTCGGATCCGTGGTCCTCCTCGACGAGCGCAAGTGACAGGTCGATACCTGCGGTGACGCCTGCCGAGGTGGCGATGTCGCCGTCCCGGACGAAGACCGGATCGTCCTGAACCTCCACCTTCGGGTAGGCGGTGGCCAGTTCGTGCGTGAGTTCCCAGTGCGTTGCCGCGCGGCGTCCGTCCAGCACCCCGGTCTCGGCGAGAACGAAGGCGCCGGCACAGACGGACGCAACGCGCCGGGACCTTCCGATCAGGGCGGTGGTGAGACCGACCAAGTCCCGGTCGCGGACAGCCCGTTGCCATGGCACGCAGCCGGGTACCACCAGAGTGCCGACGCGCTCCGGCAGGCTTTCGGCACCGCCGTCCACGCCGAGGCGCACTCCTGAGGAGGTGCGCACGTCCGCCCCTGTGGTGGACAGGATGCGCACGTCGTAGTGGGCGCCGTAGGCGTTGGCGGTGGTGAACACCTCAGCGGGACCCGTCACATCAAGCAACTGCACCTGGTCGAAGGCCATCACGGCAACCACGTGGGGCGCGGAGGCGCTCCGGTCTACTCCGGCCATGGGGAGTCCAGGATGGTGCGCACGAAGTCGCCACGTTGGAATCCGGGCACGTAGTGGGCGAGCACATCCGCCTTGACGTTGCCGAACGTGGTTTGAGGCTTGTTACGGATCCCGTCGGTGAAAGCCTGCAGGATGCGCGTCTTGAAGTCCGGGCGCGGGTGCAGGGCGACGATGGCGTCACGGTCAGCGTCCACGACGTCCCCATAGCCGATGCCGAGCACGTCGTACTCGACGCCCGCGGTCACCAGCGCGACCTCGGGCTCCATGAATTCCGGGATGCCGGGCGTCGTGTGCAGGGCGATGGCCGTCCACACACGTCGGACGCTGTCCTCCGACACACCGTGCGCCACGAGGAAGCGCCGCGCCTCGTCCGCGCTGTCGACCTCGAACCGGCGCCCGCTGCCGTGGAAGCGTTCGGACAGCCCGAGGTCGTGGAACATCGCACCGATGTAGAGCAGTTCCGGGTCGAAGCTCAGGTCGCGGTTGCGGCCCTGCAGGCATCCCCAGAAGTACACACGTCGCGAGTGGTGGTAGATGAGTTCACTGGTCGTATCGCGCACCAGTTCTGTCGCCTCGCGCGCGAGCTTCGTGTCCGGCAGGTTCACCCCGGCAACGGCGGTCAGGGGGTCGGTCATGGTCGTCACCTGGCCTTTCGCATCTTTGGTGGAGTCCGACGGGTCGCGCGTCGTCCGCTGATCCGTCGTGCTTCCAGCCTCCCGCCTCCTCGAATCCTCCGCCATGGCCGGACGGACGCGCTCCCCACAGATACGGACATCCACGTCGGAATGCGGCCCGGAACCGAGGTTGCATTCGATGTCATGCGCTATGGCGCGGCCACGGCCGCTTCGGTCGTATTGGTCCTGGGCATCATTGTGATCGCTCTTGTGGTGCCCGCCAGCATTCATCTGGCGTCCCTGCTCATCGCAGCGCCCCTCCTGACGGCGGCACTCTCGACGGCGTGGTGGACCCGCTGCGTGGCCGCCCTCTCCCTCGTGGCCGCGATGATCTGCGCCATCCACAACGGCCTCCTCGGCTCGGCCATCATGCCGATCCACGGAGCCGCCCCGCTGGCCGTCTCCGTGTTCCCGTCGTCTTCTGCCGGGCCCGAGAGCGCGCCCGGCGGGAGGCGAGTCAATTGCGGGCGATCTCCGAGGCGACACAGCATGTCGTCCTTCGGCCACTCCCCCACCGCATCGCACATCTGCGGATGGCCTCGGCGTACCGAGCCGCCGAGAACCTGGCCCGAGTCGGTGGTGACCTCTACGCCGTGGCGCGGACACCGTACGGCACTCGGCTCATCATCGGGGACGTCAGGGGCAAGGGCCTGCGGGCTCTCGACGATGCAGCGGCGCTGCTGGGGGCCTTCCGGGAGTCGGCACATCTGCACCCCGCACTTCCGGACCTGGCCGCGGCACTCGAGCGCAGTGTGCGCCGGCATGTGGCAGAGGCGAACGACACCGACGCCGATGCCGCGGAGCGCTTCGTCACCGCGCTGCTCGTGGAGTTCCCCGCGGAGGAGTGCGTCATGAGGACCGTCAGCTGCGGACACCCCCTGCCGCTTCTGCTGCGCGACGACCGGATCATCGCCCTGACCGGCCGCACTCCCGCGCCGACCCTCGGCCTGGCGAGCCTCGGCCCCACCGCCTACCGGCAGGACACCGTCGTGTGCGCCCCGCACGACGTCTTCCTGCTCTACACCGACGGTCTCGCCGAAGCCAGGGACGCTGCCGGCGCCTTCTACCCGCTCACGGACCGCGGCGTCCCCTGGCGCACGGCCCAAGGCGACCCGGAGGCGCTCCTCCAGCAGGTCCTCGACGACCTGATCCGCCACACGAGCGGCCGGCTCGACGACGATGTGGCGCTGGTGGCCGTCCAGTGTGCCCCGCCGCCTGAAGGCCCTGGTCAGGCAGTGGGAGCAGAAGGGGTCGCGATGGCGGGCCAGAGAGTGTCGACGACCCGGTCGGGCAGTTCGGCGCCGGCCTCACCGGTGCGCAGATAGTCCGCGAAGTAGCTTCCGAAGCACAGGGAGACGACGGTGTCCAGGTCGACGTCGTTCCGGATCTCGCCACGCTCCTGGAGTCGCCGCAGGACGTCCATGAGCTCCTCACATCGAGGCCGTACCGCATGCTCACGCAGCTGTTCGAGCAAGCCGGGAACGCGTTCGGACTCCGCCATGAAGTTGCCGGTCAGCGCCATCGCGGCCTTGTTGTGACAGCGCGGATCGAGGCGGCGCACGGCCTCACGGAACGCCTCGAGCGGCGGCAGCTCATCGAAGTCGACGACGGGATACGCCTCGCGCTGGGCGCGGAATCCATAAGCGAGAGCGTCGATGACCAAGTCGTACTTGTTGGCCCACCGGCGGTAGAGAGTAGGCCGGGTGACACCGGCGTCGGCGACGATGTCACCGATGGTCATCTGAGAGTAGCCATCGGCGGCCAAGCGCTTGCGCGTCGCCTGGATGAGCGCCTCCTCGATCGCCGGATCGCGCGGCCGACCGCCGGCTCGCGAAGGAGCCCCGCCACTCCCGCCCGGGCGGGAAGCCCCGTCGCCCTCGGCGTCGACGGCGCGGTCGTCCCTGCTCATCCGCCGGCCTCCCGAAGCTCGCATTCGCGTCGATTCATTACAGCTTCTCAGCGTAATGCAATGGCACGGATGCACAGGGCCGGGTCACGAAGCGAATTGACGATGGGTACGAGCGGACCCTCACTGAACTCCCTTGGCACACACCGTGACGGCTTCGACTATGACAAAAGGGGTACTCGTTGGTCTGTACGAACCCGAGGCGAGGAGCGGTACCGATGGCCGAGTACGAACGTTCACGCACCATGCCTGCGCTGCCCGAGCAGGTCTTCGACCAGGCCGCCGACATCGACCAGTTGGACAGCTGGCTGCCGAACGCCCTGCATGTGCACGTAGAGGAGCCGCCCGCCGTCACCGTGCACGACGATCACGGCGAGCAGGACACATCCGCGCTGCTCCGCGCCCGCCGGGACCAGATGCGGCTCGAGTGGGGCACCCGCGAAGAGAGCTACTACGCAGGGTGGCTCCAGGTGGCCGGCATCGGCAGCGGGGCCAGCGAAGTGACCGTCCACCTGTCGTTCTACGACGAACGCCACGATCCGGGCGAGCGGTCCGCACACGAGGCCCTCGACGCCAGCCTCCGCGATCTGCAGGAACGGGTGCGGCAACGGGTCGAGAACGCCGCCGGCTGACGGGCGGAACTCCGCGTGTCGCCGCCGGCCTCTCCACGTGCCCGTGGCGGCAAGTCGCGCCCCCGTGGCGTCGGGCCGGCACACGACGACCGGTCGGCCGAATTGACATGCCCCGAACGCAGGTTGGGTCGCGACGCCCTCAGGTGCCTGCTCATGACGCCTCCCTCGGATGACGTGCCCCTGTGGCGCGGAGGCCAGTTCGCGCTGCTCGTCAGCGCACGCGCCGTTTCCGTGTTGGGCAATGGCTTTGCACGAGTGGCACCGGCGTTCGCGGTGTTGTCTCTCCCAGGAGCGAACGCCGGCAGGTTGTCCTGGTACGGGGCCTGGCACTGTCCGGAGTGACCGTGGCCGCGATCGGCGCCGGCCGGGCTCTGGCGTTCGACGCCGCATCCTTCGTCGTGAGCGTGGCACTGACAACCCGGCTGCGCCTGGCCACGATTCGGCGCAGACACGTGTCGGGCTGGGCCGACCTGCGCAAGGGCCGACGAGAGTTTACCTCCCGACAGGGGCCTGCTTGCGGGGCCCGTCGCCGCCGCCGTGGGCACCAGTCGGGCACTGGCCGGCTGCGCGGCCTTGGTCGCCCTCGCCACCATGGCGGCCTTGCTCTCACCTCGGGTCCGCACGCTGGACGCCGGCGCCGAACCGGCGTCCGGCACGGCGGACGAAGCGGCGCCCGTACCGACGGTCACGGGTCATCAGGCCCACGAGGAGGCGCTCGACTGAAGACCTGACTCCGCCCCGCCTGCCTCATCAGGCCGTCGCACCCTCGGGCCGGGCACACCGTCGCGGCGCCGCCGGAAGTCGCACTCGATGTCCTCGCAGTTGTTCGCACAGATATCTGATGCGGCGTCATCGATCATATGGATGAGGCACATCGCCGTTGGTACACGCGTTCGCGCCGCAGGCATTCATGATGATGTTGGTACTGATGGGGGTGCTGCCGACCGGGTTACTTTTCGGTCTGGAGCCACTCGGAGGGAGTACGGGCTGGCTCACTTTCCGTGTCATGCAGTGGTCGGAGGTGGTCTTCGGGTTGAGGGTGAGCACGTTGCTGCTGCGATTCCGCTGTGCCGGCGTGGTGTCGGCCTTCGTGGTGGCGGCGAAAGGACTACCTCTGATGCGAGTGACCCGGACCATGTTCGCCTCCGCTGCAGTCGCCGCGGCCGTCGCGCTCTCCGCTCCCGCCGCGCATGCCGTGTCGCTGGCCAGCGGCGTGAAGGCCAGTGGCGACGCCCTGGCCATGGCCCAGACCCAGGACGGTGGCAGAGCGGACCACGGCGGCCGGTCGCACGGCCGACCCCACCACGAGAGCGGCGAGGAGGGCGGCGGCGGCGCGCCGGAGAACGCAACCGGCGGGGCCGAGGAAGAGGGCGGCCCCTCCGCCACGGCCGAGGGCGAAGACCAGGGCACCGAGGGCTGGCCGGGCGCCGCGGGTGGCGCTGCGCAGGCCCCGACCGGCGGTGTGAAGGCCGGTGGCGGCGCCCTGGCGATGGCCCAGACCCAGGACGGTGGCAGGGCGGACGACGACGGCGGCCGGTCGCACGGCCGACCCCACCGCGAGGGCGGCGAGGAGGGCGGCGCCGCGCAGTGGGGCGGCGGCGCGCAGGAGGACGCAACCGGCGGGTCAGCGGAAGAGGGCGACGCCTCCGCCACGGCCGAGGGCGGGGAAGAGGGCAGGCCGGGCGCCGGGCGTGGCGCTGCGCAGGCCCCGAGCGGTGCCGTAAAAGCCGGTGGCGGCGGGCTGGCGCAGTCCGGCAACGGTCTGGCCGCGGGTTCGGTGCTGTTGCTCGGCGGTCTCGGCGCGGGTGCGTACATGCTGCGGCGCCGTGGCGCGGCGGGCGCAGCGAGGGCCTGATCGGCGCTCGTCGGCTGACTGTGCGGTCTCGGGCGCCGTCACTCGCGAAGAGTGACGGCGCCCGCGACTGCGGCGTTGGGGCCGGCTACTGCCCGGCCTGCTGATGTCCTACCGCCGCCCCCGTTCATGAACAGGCCTTCACTGATGACCCTCTCCCAACCAGCCCCGCCGGATCAGCCGCGAAACAGGCCCGCGTCCCGTACTTTCAGCCGTGCCCTGTTGTTGTTGCCGGCGGCGGCTGTGGGGCTGGGCACCGTACTCATCCACCACTCGCTGGCGAGCCCGGCCGACCCCAAGCCGCCGACCCCGCCCGCGGCCTTCGCCCCGCCCGTGGTCGTGACCCCGCCGGCGCTCCCCGCCCCGTCAGGACCGGGGCCCCGTACGACGGCCGGCCCTGCGGCACAGCAGCTGCCGCGGTCGGCACCGAAGCGGATCGTGATTGCGCAGATCGGCGTCAACGCGCCGTTCTCGGAGATCTCCCTGGACGCCTCGGGACATCTGGTTCCGCCACCTGTGACCAACAAGAACCTGGTGGGCTGGTACAAGGGCGGAGTCTCCCCGGGCGAGCGGGGAACGTCGGTCGTGGTGGGTCACGTCGACACCAAGACGGGACCGGCGGTATTCGTGCTGCTGCGCACCCTGAAGCCGGGCAGCAGGCTGGACATCACCCGCGCGGACGGCGTCGTCACCACTTTCAAGGTCGACTCCGTCGAGACCTTCACCAAGGCGAAGTTCCCCGACAAGCGGGTCTACGCAGGCGCCACGACCCCTCAGCTGCGGTTGATCACCTGCGGTGGCACCTACAACCACAGCGCCCACGAATACGAATCCAACGTGGTGGTGTTCGCCCACCTCGCCTCGGTCAAGCACTCCTGAGCCATCGCCGTAGCTGAGCCGTTCACGCTCCCGCGTCGCTCACCAGCACCCTCTCCATCCGGCACTCCCCCTGCAACGGGAGCACTCACGTCACCAGGATTCGGGGTGGTCCCCGCCGTGATCATCATCTGGCTGCGCCGCCGGGTGTCCGAGAGTCCCCGATGGCTCGCCCAGAACAGGCGCGAAGACGAGGCACGCGAAGGCGGCCGGGCGCTGGTCGGCACTCCCGTCCTGGTGACCGCCGCGGACAAGGAGCGGCACGAGCCACCGGCGGAGGGCCGTCGGATTCGCGGTCATGACCATCGCCCTCGGCGTGCTGGCGACGGGCAGCCGGTTGCCCGGTGGAGCAGACGCCCATCTGCCCATGGTGCTGGTCGGGTTCGGGCTCTTCAACCTGTTCATGAACCTCGGTCCGAACGCCACGACGTTCGCTCTGCCCGCCGAGGTGTTCCCGTCGGAGATGCGTGCGGCCGGACACGGATTCGCCGCCGGGTGCGGCAAGCTGGGTGCGGCCCTGGGGACGTTCCTCTTCCCGGTGCTGATGGAAGGCATCGGTCAGGCCGCACTGCTCTATGCGGTGGCCGCGGCCTGCGCGTGCGGTTTCCTCATCACCCTCGCCTTCCGTGTCGAGCCACGTGGGTGCTCCCTCGATGGGCTGTCCGGCGTCCAGGCCACCAGGCTCGCACCCCTCGTCACTCCCCCGTGAACCGTCGGCTCACATCGTTCACGGGCGGCTCCGACCAGCGATCACCCGCGTCCACGGGCACCCCGCCGGGAGAGGAGTTCTCAGGGTGGGCGGTCTGCGCGGCGTCATCCAGGGGGCTGACATCGTCCGTGGGTCTCGGCCGCATGAAGAGAAGTTCTTCGAACGCGGCCATACCGAAGAGGAAGGCCATCATCAGTGCGGGCGCCAGAAGGGCAAACAGGATCACAGGACCTCCCCGTGGGTGGTCGGCCTGTGGGGCCTGGTGCAGTGGACCGGACTTCAGGATGCGGCCGAATGGCCTAATGCGCATGTCGAGCAGAGCCCCATGGGCTCTGGTCGATCGTGTTCAACATCGCCCCGGCCGGAGTGCTGCTCCGCCGTGCGGTCCTGCTACATGGCTGCCGTGGCGGGCTGCTCTTCCTGCCGCGATTCCTCGTCGTCCCGGTTGACGCACTGCGCCAGGCACCGGGTACGGGACAGGGCGAACACGCCGTAGGTGAGCAGGAGGAGGCCGAGGAACGCCGGAAGCAGCCACAGCCCTCGGCGCGGCGACTCCGCGAAGAGCGTGACACCCAGAATGAAACTGACGGAGGCGTCACCGAGCGTGAGGGCCGGCTGCGATGCGATCAGCGGGCCTCCCTGCATGGCGTATCCCAGCAGGAAGATGGAGAGCGATCCGGCGACCGCAAAGCCATAGGTCTGCCAGGCGAGAAGGAATCCCGTCGCCCCTTCTTCGGAGAGGATGGCCATGGCGGACTTGACCAGCGCCGCGGTGAGCGCGTTGCCGATCGCGGCCGCGGCTGCAAGGCAGGCCGCGCGCGCCAGACCCCGTGGGTGCCGTACTCCGACCAGGACGAGTGCGACACCGGCCCCGGCGATGGCCGCGAGCGTCGGTACCCACCAGACCCCCGGAATCTGAGAGCGCCCTCCGGAAGGGGATGCGGAGAACAGCCCGACGGCCAGCCCCACGAAAATGCACACCACGCAGAACCATGCCTTGCCCGACACCCGCACACGGAAGACCAGGCTGCCGGCCAGGAGGGCCAGCGGGAGCTCGAGGATGAAGACCGGCTGGACCACGGCCAGCCTGCCCACGTTCAGGGCCAGAGCCTGAAACAGCGCAGCGAAGACGACCCCGAGGATGCCGCCGAACCAGATGGGACTGTGCAGCAGGTGCCGGACGAGAGCGAGTCGCGCCGAGGAGTCGGGCACCTCCACCGCCGCACGCCGTTGCAGCACGGTTCCCACCGCGTTGCTGCCAGCAGCCAGGACGGCGAATACGACTGCCAGAATCATCCCGCACGCACCACTTCCACGTCCTGCGCTGCCCGCGCGGGTACAGCGTTACCGTTCTCGTTGCTGCTCATGTCGGGTATGCCTGGGCCTGTTCCACGATGACACCTCGCGGCGGTGGTTTCCAGCCCTGGCCTCTCCCCCTGCCTCAGCCGGCGGGGCGGCTGCCGCCGCGGGCAACCCTGAGGCTCTGGCGCCGCGAGGCGGGCGTGGGCGCGGCTTCGGCCGTCGAGGCCGGCGGCAGGAAGGCGCCCCTTGCAGCCGGAGCAGGCGCTCGTGGCTCTGATCGTCGCTGGTTCCGTCGCAGGTCAGGCTGTCGCCCGCGAGAGGCCGGCCCCGGCGGCGGTGCCTCCCGCAGGGACAGTGCCGCTCGACGAACGTGGAGCGCGGCAGGTCGGCCGGCGTGGCCGTGACTTGGCACTGGGCGGTGTCCGACCCGCGCCGGCCCCTGACCTCGTCTCCCTCAGGACGGCTTGCGGCACAGCAGGGCTGCGGGGCCCGTCGTGCTGCCCAGACGTGTGGTGAAGGCGATCCCAGCGGCGTACTCGTCGTCGGCACACTGACCCTTGAAGTCGCCGTAGGCGTAGTCGCCGCCGTCGGCGTCGGCCGGGCGATTGTCGGAGCGGTCGAACCAGACCGTCCGTCCCGTACCGCCCAGCGCGGTACGGGCGGGGACGCACAGGGCCGCCGACACCCGGCCACCGCGGCGGCTGTAGCCGATGAGGAACTGGCCGGAGGGGCACTGGAGCTTGGTGTAACCGGAGGCCCAGTCGCCGCCTTGAGGTACATGGCGTTCGTCGGTGACCACCGTCTGCTGGTTGCCTGCGGAACCCAGATCGCCGGCGGTGATGTCGGTACACAGGCCGCGTCCGGCGCTGTGGCTGAGGCCGATCAGCCGCAGACCGTCGGGGCAGGCGGCCTTGGCAGCGCCCGGGTCCCAGTCGCCGTCGGCGCGCACCCGAAGCGACTGGACCTGGTCGCCGTGGTCGGTGGCGAGCATGCGCCATGTGGGAACCGGGGCGACGGGCCCGGTGCGGGTCGGCGCGGTCCTGAGATGGTTCCAGGCGGCGCTGCGCCAGTCGGCCGGATCGAGGATGCCGTACCTGTGACCCTCGGTGTCGTAGCGCAGCAGGGACCAGTCGTCGTGGCCTTCCCAGCCGACCAGTGGCCAGTAGGCGAAGTCGGCGTCGTGATCGGCGAAGTAGTCGGTGATGTTGCCGAACCACGTGCGGGCGGCGGCCCCCGTCTCACCGGCTCCGATGCCGAACTCGCTGATCCACAACGGAGCGGTGAAGTGCCGGCCCTCCTCGGAAACGAAGAAGGCTTCGTCGGTGAGTGCTTGGAACAACTGCTCGCGGGACAGGTCCTGGTAGCGGGGATCGTGGGTTTCGCCGATGCCGGTGGCGCCGCTGTGGTGGGGGCCGGTGTACCCGTAGAAGTGAGCGGAGTAGACCAGTTTGTGGTTGGCCACGAGTGTGTGGGAGAGCGTGCGTGCGGGGGTGAGGGTGGGGCGGCCATGCGGTAGCCCGTCGACGGGCAGACCGGTCCAGTTGATCCCCTCGATGACGATGAGGAGATCGGGGTTCGCTTCGGTGAGGATACGGTCCGCGGCGAGTTGGGCGGCGGCGTACCAGTCGTGGTCTTCGCCCAGCCCCCAGTTGGGATCGTCCAGGACGTCGCGGCGAACTTCGTTGTAGAGGTCGGCGCCCACCACGCGGGGGTCCGCGGCATAGCGGCGCGCCATGAAAACCCAGTCGTCCGCCCATTGCCGGGTGGACTGACTGCTGTTCCATCGCTCGTTGCCGTCGATGCCGCAGCACCAGCGGGAGGTGTTGGTGTGGTTGTTGAGGATGACCGCGAAGTTTTCCTGGGTGAGGGCGGCCACGACGGCGTCGTAGATCTGCAGCGGGGTCTTGCCGCGCAACTGCGGGTTGGCGGTGACGGCGGCGTCGGGCACGGCGGCGGTTGTGTGGATCATCTCGTTGGAGAATGGCAACCGGATGCTGTTGATGCCGAGTTCACGGAAGTCGGCGAGGAGCTTGGGCAGGGGGACCCGGTCCAGGCCGAGGGGTATGCCGTAGGAATTCTGTCCGGCGTGGTGGTTGGCGGGGTCGGTGGTGCTTCCGCTACCCGTCCACGATCCCTGGGCGCCGTCCCAGTTGGCCGACCTCAGCCGGAAGCGATTGCCCGCGCCGTCGACGACGTAGCGGCCGCGGGTGGACAGCGGCGGTTGCCAGACGTCGGCCGCCGGAGCGGTGGAGCGCGCCGTCCGGGTCGCCGGCTCGGGGGCGACGGCGAACGCTCCCGGTGCCGTGGTCAGCAGGAGCAGGACCGCGGCGGATCCTGTCAGGTACTGGACAACTCTGGTCTGCATTCGGCCCTCGATGAACGAACGGTGGTGCGCGGACAGGACGGACGACTGGCCCGGACGGCAGAAGAGGCGGTTCGCGGGGCGTGCCCGCGCTTCCCGGCGGACGGTGGCCGTCAGTCTACGAAAGAACGGCCACCCTGTCGGCGACAGTGAGCCCGATGCCGCCCTATGGCCGAAAGGGGTGCCGGTAGGCGCGCCGGCCCGATGGTTTCTGCATGGCGACATCTCGCCGCGCCATCCCTCTCACATGGTTTCTGCATGGCGACATCTCGCCGCGCCATCGCTCTCACACTGCCCCGGGACCCCGAGGACGAAGCGGATAACCAGGGCACACGCGACATCACCTACGTCTATGTGCCTCACATCACGCCGGAATGTCACCCCTTGGGTCTCCTCCTCGGAAATATCAGGAGGCCCCCCTCAGGTTGGTGGTTGCATCGGCTGGGCTCATTGGAGGCAGATATGGACAACGGCCACATGGGGATGGCGAGGGGGCCGCGATGAGTCACCTGTCTCCTGAATTCCTCCGCAGCAGGCCCGATCGCCCCGTGGCCGCCACCGCGCCGCGCGAACCCTGGCGCCGTGCCGCATTCGTTCTCCTCGCGGTGGGCCTGGACCTGGCAGCCGCAGTGATGCTGTTGAGCCGGCACCTTCCGAACGCTCTGGCGGGAGTGCTTCTGGCCGGACTCGGCTGGTTCACCATCGGGCGCATCGCATCCTGGTACCCCGCGTCCACGCGCAACACCATCGAAGAATCGACACGCCGATGAGCCATGCAACCGACGGCAGCATGGCCACCGATTCCTTCATGAATTCCCGGAGGCCGGCTGCCGGCGCATCCCTGGGTCGCCCGTGGCGTGACGATCCACAAGAGCGGCGCAGGCGGCACACGGTCGAGTTGCTCGCGGTGTGCGCCCTGGCCCTGGTCCCCTGGACGGTCGTCCTTGGGATGACGCTGCCGTCCGACTACCAGGTCCACGCGTGGCGCACGACGTGGGTCGGCTTCGACATCCTGCTGCTCACAGCCTTGGGAGCCACAGCCGTCCTCGGCAAGCGCCGCCACCGGGCCGTGGTGATTCCCGCGCTCTCGAGCGCCGTCCTGCTGGTGTGCGACGCATGGTTCGATGTCTCGCTCGCCTTGGGCACACCGGCCGTCTGGGCCTCCGCCGCGCTCGCCGTCTTCGTCGAACTGCCCATGGCGGCCTTCCTGTTCCACCGCATGTACGGGCTGCTCGGCCGGCAGTGGACATCACAGCCGACCGGGGACACCGCGGGCGGCGAGGGGACGGACCTCATCGAGCGCGGTGAGCGCCCCTAGGGGGTGGCCGTCCGTCAGCTGTGCAGGGCGCAGCGGGGCGTGGGATCGGGCACCTCGAACGGCGCCAGGGTTCCGCCCGCCGCCGGAACCAGCACGAGCGTCAGCGCCCCCTTCCCCCACTCCGGCCGTACGTGGTCACGGGCGTGCACCGGTGCGGCCGGATCGTGCTCTGCCCGCCGGACGGCGTGCCGAGCACGGTCACCCGGTCGCCCGGGGTGAGAGTGAGGACATCGGCCACGGCGACCGTGCCGGTGAGGCGGTGCACGCCGGGGTGGACCACGGCCCTCCCGCCCCGCCGGGCCACGTGTTCGGCTGCGGCCAGGGCCGCCGCGCGGGAGGCCACGGCAGGACCGTACGCACGCTCTCCCGGTGCAGCGCAAGGCGCGTGAGGGCGCCCACTCGACCACGTCCCGCGCCGGCGCTTCCCGGCAGCCTCCATGGACGAGGCGCGGACGGGTCGGCCGCCGTGCGGGACACGCGGTGAACGGCGCTCGTCGGCGTCGCCCTCGGCGGCGACGCCGACGTACTCGCCGACCCGGCAGGTTCCATTAGGCGGTCTTGAGCTGGGCGGCGACCTTCACCACGCGCTCCGCCTGATGGCGGGCGGCGGTGCGAGTGGTGTCGTCGACCGGGTTCGTCCCCTGCCCGTCCACGTGCGAAGTGCCGTACGGATTGCCGTCCGTGAACTTGACCAGGTGCGTGAAGCCGGGGGCGACGACGATGCCGCCGAAGTGGTGAACGCTGGTGTAGAGCGCCTGCAGCGTCGTCTCCTGACCGGCGTGCGGCGTGGCGGAGGAGGTGAAGCCGCTGTAGACCTTGTCGGCCAACTTGCCCTGCGCCCACAGTCCGCCGAGGGTGTCGATGAACTGCTTGAGCTGGGACGAGAGGTTGCCGAAGCGGGTCGCGGAGCCGAACAGCACGGCGTCGGCCCACTCGATGTCCTCGGGGGCTGCCTCGGGGATGTCCGCGGTGGCGGCGTGGTTGGCCGCCCAGGCCGGGTTGGAGTCGATGGCTGCCTGTGGGGCCAGTTCGGCGGCCTTCAGGAGGCGGACCTCGGCGCCGGCCTTGACACCGGCGTCGCGCAACTCCTTGGCGATCTCGGTGATGGTGCCGGTGGAGGAGTAGTAGTAGACGATTGCAAGCTTGACGGGGGTGGCCACGGCGGCGATCTCCGTTTTCGTTCGTGAGGGGTGATGGGGGGTCCGTGTTGGCCATCCAGAGATAACCAACCGGTCGACCAGCTAGACGACCGGTCGAGTATTCGTCAAAGGCCGGGGCAGTGACCTGTCACACGGACGCGGGGCACGCATCACCGTGAACGACACCCGGAAGCCCGACGCAATCAAGCGGTGGCGCCGGACCGACCCGGATCGTTGGGGTGCGACTCCAGCGCCGTGACCGACGCAGTCATCCAGGGCCAGAGCGGCAGGGTGCCGAGGACCTTTTCGTAAAGCTCACCCTCGTCGGCGGCGCGCCACAGGCCGATGCTGCGCAGTTCCCCGACCGGGCGCCACAGCCGCACAAGGTGTCCGGCTGCGGCGAGCTCCCCGGCCCGTACCGCTTCCGCGGCGCGACGGCGATCGACTTCGGCCGGGCCGGTGCCCTCGGGGACCGTGGTGACGAGTGCGACCAGGAACTCCTTCATAACTCTTCTCCTATTCTATAGCCGACCGGTCGACTAAAGTAGGCGACCGGTCGCGTACGCGCAACGCGGATCAAGCCGGGCGAGGTCAGCCCATCAGTCCGGCGGCAACCGTCGCTCCCAGCTCCCAGCACGCCTCGATGTCGGACTTGCCCGGCTCACCCGTCACAGTCACCGCCTCGGCCACGCGCCGCCAGCCGAGCCCCGTGGTGATGGACTCGATCCCCCGTACCGCCCCGGTCACATCACTGCCGCCATGCACCCAGAAGCCGAATGGCCAGCCGCGCGTCTCGTCCAGGCACGGGTAGTAGATCTGGTCGAAGAAATGCTTGAGGGCTCCGGACATGTAGCCGAGATTCGCCGGAGTGCCCAGCAGACAGCCGTCGGCCGCCAGTACGTCCGACGCCGTCGCCGACAACGCCGCCCGCCGCACCACCCGCACACCCTCGATCTCCGGTGCCGTCGCACCGGAGAGCACGGCTTCGAACAACGCCTGGCAATTCGGCGAGGGGGTGTGATGCACGATCAGCAAGGTGGCCATACGGTGGAACCCTGCCGTGACGCTCCGTCTGTCGCAAGGCGGGAGCAAGCCCGCCCGGACCAGCCTCCGCTCGACCAGGGTCGTGCGCGCGGTTGCCCCTGCCGCCCGGTTCCGAGACGCGCACGGTCAGTCGGTACGGCGCTTCTGACGGAGCTTCGTCTCTCGGTGCGCGACGCACTCGTCGTGTCGGGCTCCCTTGCCCCTCACGTGCGCTCCGCCGGGGTGTCTCCCCCCGCACGTGCCGCATGGCGCTGCGCGCGCAGCGTCTCCAGGAGCCGGAGCCAGATCTCGCTCGCCGTGGGATAGCTGGGTACTACGTGCCACAGGGTGGACACAGGGATTCGGCCGACGATGGCCGTGGTCGCCGAGTGCACCAGTTCGGCGATGCCCGCGCCGACGAACGTCGCCCCGATCACGACGTCGTCGGCACGGTCGACGACGAGTTTGGCCCGGCCGCGGTAGTCCGGGCGCATGACCCAGGTTCCCGCGAGCGCACCGAGGTCGTATTCGACGACCTCGACGTCGGTGCCCGCCTCCCGTGCCTGCCGTTCGGTGACGCCCGCGCAGCCGACCTCCGGGGTGGTGAAGACGACTTGGGGCAGTCCGCTGTGTCCGGCCGCGGACGACGGCAGGTCCGAGGAGCCGCCGGCGCGTGCCGCGATCACCTCTCCGGCTATACGGGCTTGGTACTTGCCCATGTGGGTCAGCAGGGCGCGACCGCAGACGTCGCCGATGGCGTAGAGCCAGTCGCCGGACACCCCCCGCACAGCCTGGTGGTCGTCGACATCGAGGTAGCCGCCGGGAGACAGTCCGACGGTTTCCAGGCCGATGTCGACGGTGTTCGGGGTGCGACCGGCGGCCACCACGATCTCGTCCGCCTCCAGGATCGTGCCGTCGTCGAGGGTCACCCTCACCTCACCGCCGTGAATGCACCCCTGGCCGGTGTCCCGGGCATCGGAGCGCTGCACTTGGGAGATGGTGCGTCCCAGGTACAGCCGCACGCCACAGTCCTGCAGTTCCTCACCGACGAGAGCGCCCGCGAACGGTTCGGCGCGGGCTAGCAGGCGCGGCCCACGCTGGACGACGGACACCTCGGCGGCTCCCAGTCCGTGCAGCCAGGTGGCCGCCTCGCAGGCGACCACGCCGCCGCCGAGGATGACCACCCGGCGCGGCACTTCCTTCATGGTGGTGACATCGCGGGAGTTCCACGGCAGCGCGGCGCGCAGTCCGGGAACATCGGGTACGGCCGGGCAGGAACCGGTGTCGATGACCACGGCGTGTCGGGCCGTCAGCTCCCGGACCGGGCCGTCGCCCCGGCTGACGGCGATCCTCCGTTCACCGGTCAGCCGGCCGTATCCCCGCACCACGTCGATGCCGGCGCCCAGGGCCCATTTCACCTGGGAGGTGTCGTCCAGTCTGTTGATCACGACGTCGCGGCGGGCGAGCGCGTCGGGAGGCTCGAGCTGGGCCGTGACGCCGGGCAGGTGAGCGGCGGCGTCGACCACCTCGACGGGCCGGAGGAGAGCCTTGCTGGGCATGCATGCCCAGTAGGAGCATTCGCCGCCGACCAGAACGTTCTCCACGAGTACGGACGACAGGCCCGAGAACTGGCTCGCGTACAGGGCGGCGTTCTCGCCTGCGGCTGCCGCGCCGAGGACGATGACGTCCCATTCAGAGCGATCCGGGTCCACCGTCGCAGTCATGAAAACCTCCGCGATCGTCCTTCCGCCGGAATGGCGGTGCATGGAGTGCGGTGAGAGAGGATGCCGTGGCGTGGGCGACATGTGATCGTCCGAGCGCGGACAGTCGGCGCCAGTCGCTGTGGCCTTCCGTCAGGCTACGGTCTTCGGAGCTTTCTCGCCTGCTTCCCGGGGCATACGGGGCAGGCGCGAGGGAACGCCGCCCGGCGCCCCGATGACGCGGGCGGCGGACGGCGTTCCGCGCCTGGCCTGCTTATGCGGCAAGGCGCTCGGCGAGCTGCTTGGCCCTGGAGGCCGCCTCACCGAAGGCACGCTCACGGGAGGCCTCGTAGAGCGGGATCAGCTCGGCCATGGCGGGGTTGTGCGGGGCCATCGTGAGCTCCGGGACGATGAAGTGCAGGTCCAGCCCGAGAGTGTCGGCCAGGACGGCCTGCAGGTAGTTCTGCACGTACTCGAAGCCCTCCCTCGGCGTGCCCGGCGCATAGGAGCCGCCGCGGCTGGCGACGACCGTGACCGGGGTGCCCTTGGCGGAGACGGTCTCGCCTGCGGTGCGACCGACCAGGATCACGTTGTCCAGCCAGGCCTTGAGGGTCGAGGGGATCGCGAAGTTGTACATCGGGGCGCCGATCAGCACCGCGTCCGCCCGCTCCAGTTCCTCGATCAGCGCGATGCGCTCCGCGAAGGCGGCGGCCTGCTCCG
>NZ_JAYWVC010000360.1:0-4905 GCF_036281785.1 Streptomyces chiangmaiensis
GACGAGAGGCTCCTCGCGAAGGCGAGGAGCCTCTTCTCGTCCTCCGACGGACGTGCCGGCAGGTCTTACGACGGCCGGCGGAAGAGCAGCTCCTCCCGCCCGCGGGCCGGGAAATCGGCCACGAGCCCGGCCACGTCCTCCTCGGTGAGCCTCCGGTAGGCGGACTGCCCCGGTGGCATCCACCACACCGGATCCGCGCAGCGGAAACCCTCCCCTCGTAGCCCCACCCGGTGGATCTTGTTGGTGGCGGTGACCGGCAGGCCCGCCACGACCCGTACGAAGCGGGGCGCCATCTTCGTCCCCAGATCGGGCTGAGCGGCGAGAAAAGCGGCGAAGCCATCCGGATCGAAGAACCCTTCGCTGCCGAGCGCCATCGCCGCCATCACCTGGTCCCCCGCCACCGGATCCGGCACCGCGTACACCGCCACCGCGACGGCGCCCTCGTACCGGGCGAGGATTGCCGAAGCCCAGCCGCAGGGGGTTGTCCCGGTCGTCGGGCCGCTCCTCCGTCGCCAGGACGTAACTCACGGCACGTCTGACATAGGTGAAGTACGTCGCCCCGTAGGCGCGAACATCGTCCAGGAACCCCGAGGCCGAGAAGCGCCGCCTGAGCGCGATCGCGGCACCCGAGACCAGTGCGGGGGCCCAGTCGGCGACGACCGCGTTGCCGTGGAACATCGGCATGCAGATGTAGTGGACGTCGTCGGCACCCAGCCCGAAGTGGCGGACCAGGGACCGGCCGGCCGCCGCAAGCCGTCCCTGGGTGCAGATCGCGGCCTTGGGCGCGCCCGTGGAACCGGAGGTGAAATACAGCAGGAGGCGGTCGGCCGGGGTGGCCCACGAGTCCTCCGGCTCGGCCCCCTGGTATCCGGCGACGAGGTCCGCGCAGGCGTCCGTGTCGGTCACCAGCAGCCGGACTCCCGGGAGGTCGAGCCCGTCCAGCAAAGGGAGGAGGGCGCGCTCGGTGACCAGGACGCGGCACTCGGTGTGCAGGATGTCTCGGGCCAGCTCCGCCCCGCGGCGAGTGGGGTTGATCCCGGCGACGGCCGCACCCGCGAGGGCCGCCGCGCTCAGCCACAACGGATACTCGGGCGTGTTGTCCAGCAGCACCCCGAGGTGCGGCTCGGCGCACGGCGGGAGCAGATCGGCGAACAGCGCCGCCCGGGCCGCCGCGCCCGCCGCCACCTCGTGCCGGGTGAGCGCCCGACCCTCGAACCACAGCCCCGTCCGGTGGTCCCCCCACCCCTGCCGTACCAGCTCCGCGACGGTACCCCTCGTGGCCTCCATGGGGGCGCAGAATAACTGACACACCGTCAGATGGCGAGACCCGGAACCCGCCGGACGCACGGCCGCTCATGACGAGACCGGGCACCCCATAGAAGGAGCGGTCCATGACTCCACCGAGTTCGGTACGACTCCACGCACGCCGTCATGCTCATGCCGACGTGCGTGGAGCGTAAGCCGCCCGGGGTGCCGGTGCGCCTCAAGGAGAGGTCAGCAGCCGAGCCCCCGGGACGGAACACCGGTCAGAACGTGACATCCGCACACGAGTAGAACGCGTTGGCCGTGTCCGCGATCGTCCACACCCCGAGGATGATGTGGTGCCCGCTCAGCCCGGTCGGCAGGGTGCCGGCGTGGCTGAGAGTGGACGGCGGACGCTGACCGTTGTACGGGACCGTCAGGAACGGGGTGGTGTTGAGATCGGCCCGGGTCAGGGCGTGGTTCTGGTTCCAGCCCTGCCTGGTGACGTAGTACTTGAAGTCGGTCGTCGCATGCGAGGCGGTGAACTGCCAGCGGAAGGTGTAGCCCTGCCCGCCCGTCACCCTGGTCGTCGGCCAGGCGGTGCCCGAGGGCGTCCGGGGCTGGTCGAGCGCGCCGAAGTTGGTGTGGTTGGCCGAACAGATCTGTCCGTCGCCGGGGCCCGCGGCCGGGAAGCCCTTGGGGCCCTCGACGCTCTGCGGCTCCCATTGGATGTCGCCGCAGCCGGAGACGATGCCGCCGTTCGCGGCGCACATCTTCTGCCGGCTGAGGGGCTGGTCGGTGTATCCGTGGGCGCTGGCACCGCCCGTGGAGAGCACGAACGTGCCCGCGGTGGCGAGGCCGAGCACGGCCGCGTACCACTTCGCCTTCCTGGTCGTACGGATGCGCATGCTGCCGCTCCTGGAGGATGTGGGGGGTTCCGTGAGCCGTGCGCGCAGTGTTCCGGTCTAGACCAAGTCCCATATTATTGCCGAGAGTTGAGCATGTCCATACCAATTCAACTCGCTTTCACGTCCCGTCGCCGGTGCGCCCCGTGTAGAACGCGACCGTCAGGTCCTTCACCAGGGCCTTGCGCTCGTAGTCGTCGAGTTCGACCAGGCCCCGAGTGGTCAGCCGGATCACCGTGTCCTCCACCGAGTCGACGAGCGAACTGAGCACCGTGTCGCGGTGCTCGACGTCGAGCGCGGCGATACGGCGGCGCTGCATCCGCGCCGCGACCTCGGGGGCGTACTCGATCCGGGTCGGCTGCACCGCGAACACCTCCAGGCCGACCGGCTCCGCCTCCCCGGCCACCAGCCTGGTCAGCGCGTCACCGACCGCCTCGACATTGCGCAGACTCACCACGGCCGTCGTCCCGGGCAGATCGGCCGGCACCTGGGGCAGCACGCGCGCCAGCGCGGACTCGACGCATTCGCGCAGATAGGTCTCGTGGTCGTCGATGCCGAGCACGGCGCGCGCGGTGTCGTTGACCCGCCAGGTCACCAGCACGACCACCTTCAGCACGAGCCCGTTGGCGTCGACCGCGGCCATCGGCTCACTGCGCCAGTGCCGCAGCCGCACGTCGGCCCGTCGGCGCAGCACCAGCGGGTTGACCCACATCAGGCCGGTGCGGCGGGTCGTACCCCGGTAGCGCCCGAACACACTGAGCACCCAGGCACCCCCGGTCTGCCCGCGCATGAGTCCGCCGAAGCCGAGGAAGAAGAGCACACCCGCACCGATGTACGCCGCCACCTGCGGGCGCCCCAGACCCACCGAATCCGACGCGGGGAGCTCCAGCAGGCGCAGGGCGGCCGGTGACACGAAGCCCGCCCACCACGAGACGACCCCGCAGCCGACCGCGCCACTGAGCCCCACCAGCACGCCCAGCATCCCGGGCAGCACCCATGCGGGCCGCTCGACGAGCTGAGGGTCGACGTCCGGCGGCTGGCGGCGCGGCGGGGCCTGCGGACGCACCCGCGGCTGTTCTCCGGTGCCGAGCCGCCGTCCCACCACGGCCGGCGAGACGGGCGGCGCGCCGGAGTCGGAGTCCTCGCGGAACAGCAGATGGACGGGAATCTCGGTGGTCGACTCGCTCTGGATGAGCCGCGCGGGCGGGGTGCCGACCTCCTCCGGCGCCCCCTCGGGCTCCGGGTTCTGCGATGTCTTCGTGTTCATACGTGCCTCCATGCCTCCGCGCCGGCAATCGTCGTGCACGGTGCGTCGGGATACGGACCGGGAGAGGGAACGGAACTGCAGGAGAGGGGTCAGGAGAACAGGCGCCGCCAGGTCTCCGGCCCGGGGAAGCCGTCGGCCGCACCACCGCGCCAGCCCTGGGCACGCTGGAACGCCTCGACGCTGCGCCGGTCCAACTCGCCCCAGCGCGGCCCGGGACCTTCGGTGTAGTGCTTGCCGAACCCCTTTTCGATCAGCCGGCGACCCAGCCGGGTGATGTACGGGTTGTCCGCGCCCGGCCGGAACATGCCCGGGCCCGGATAGTCGGGCACGCCGCCCGGGGAGACGGACCGCGATCCGGCGGCCACGGCGGACGCACCGGCCGCGGACGCGACCGCGCCCTCCTGCTGTCCCAGGGACCAGGCCGAAGGACCGGGCAGCGCGACCGCGCCCGAACCGGCCACAGCGCCGCCCGAGTAGCCGGGGGGCACGCCCGGGACACCGGCGCTCGCCGGCGGCTGCTCGTCCGTGCCCTCGGCGGCCTTGCTCTCGGTCAGGTTCTTGTAGCGGTAGGGCACATAGCGACTGGAATTGGTCCAGTACGCATACGGAGTGGCCAGCTTCCGGGCCCTCGGCGGGGTCTCCTCGTAGGCGGTGTACTTCTTGTGCGTGTAGTCCGTCCAGCCGCCGAAGATGACGACATGGGAGCCGCGCTCCGGGTTGGCCGCGTTGTGGAAGAGCAGGATGTCGCCGGGCTGCATCTCCTCCTTGGAAATGCGGACGCCGAACTTGTCCAGGCTGCCCGTCCATTCGTTGCTGCCGAGGTTCCAGGCCATCGAGACGAATCCCGAGCAGTCCTGCCGGTAACCGTCCGACCAGTAGTCGTCCATGCTGTACGGGACCTTGGCCGCGACCCACACCTTGGCCCGGTTGATGATCTGGGCGCGAGTCGCCGCGGGCGCCAGGGCAGGGGCCGACACCCCACCGCTGCCGTGCAGCGGCGCCGTCCGGCCCTGCGGCGTGTCCGGCGGCTGGTCGCCCGTGGGGACACCCGGGCGGAGCGGAACCTGGGCCGCCGCGGCCACGGGCATCGCCTGGCCCGCGGCCAGCGTCGCGCCGGCGACGGCGGCCAACGCGACGGCCTTGCGGACCGTCAGACAGCCGGTCCGCCTGGAGCGGGAGGAGACGGAGACGGCGCGGCGCCCGTGGACGCAGCCCGCGCACGCGCAGCCGGTCCTGGGTTCGAATTCCTCGAACACCGGAGTCTCCATGCGATGCCCTTCACACTCCCTGTTCACATCCGGGATGATATGTCCTGTTTTCTGCATGTACGTCACTTTCCCCAACTGTGTACCTGAATCGTGGGGTGACGGCCCGAATGATGTACGCGTGCCGTTCCTCCGGGGGTACGGGGCGCCGCCGGACGGGCGCGGCCACGCGGCATCCGCGGCCGGAACACCCCTCGGTGTCGGATAGAGTTCTCCGGGTCGGCAG
>NZ_JAYWVC010000361.1:0-4901 GCF_036281785.1 Streptomyces chiangmaiensis
GGTCCGATTCCTCCCCGGCCTGAAGGCCGAGGCGTCCTCGGAGGTATTTGGTGAACGGCTAGGGGCATTCCATTCGGACCGCGCCTGTCAGTACCAGGGCTGTCACCGGTGCGCGGCGTGGGTACCGAGGCAAGCAGGGCGACCGTGCGGCTGCTGCGCCTGCCCCTTGAACTGGCGGCGGGGGGCGTCGGCCAGCTGACCGGGTACTTCGGTCGTACTCTGCCGTGGCGGCGGACGGGCCGGGACGAACCGGCGACAGGCGGGGGCCCTCCTGTGCTGTTGGCGCATGGGCTAGCGGACAGGGAATCGGTCTGCACCGCGCTGCGGCAGGGGCTGGGCGGCCTCGGCGTGGGCCCCTTCATCACGGTGAGTTATGAGGCGCTCAGCCCGGACATCCGCGCGGCAGCCCGGGTCCTGGGCGAGCAGGTGGAACTGGCCATTGCCCGCAGCGCCGGGCGGGCCGTTGTCGTGATCGGATACAGCCTTGGAGGGCTGGTCGCCCGCTACTACGTGCAGCGGCTCGGCGGGGACACGTACGTGCCGTTAGTGATCACACTGGCGACGCCGCACGGCGGGACCACTGCAGCCCTGCTGGCACCGCCGCATCCGCTTCTGCGTCAGCTACGGCCGGGCAGCGGCCTGCTGACCGAACTCGCCGAGCCGGCCGTGGGGTGCCGCACTCGATTCGTGGCCTTCTACAGCGACCTGGACCAGGCTGTCATCCCGGCCACCAGGGGACGCATCGACCATCCCGACCTCATGGCATGCAATGTGCTCGTGGCCGGCGTCGGCCACCTGACCCTCCCCACGCACCGGCCGGTCATCGACCAGGTGCGCTCACTGCTGAGCCGACTGCTGACTGCGGCTCAGCAGGCCGCATCCGCCGCAGGCCCCCCGCACGGGCCCAACCCCACCACGAACGGGCAGCCCCACGACACCGCCGGGGCTCTCCGTGACAGCGTGACGGAAACGGAGGACCCTTAAGAGGTAGCCGACAGGAACGTCAGCACGTGTGCGGACGGACAGCATGGCTCTTTCACCCAACCCCGAGAGCGCGTCGACGGTACGCCCGTATTGCCCCCAGGACGAACCAGGGGTGCGAGAACTCATCGATGCCGACCGCCTGCCGGGACAGCCGCACTGCACCCTGGAGAAGCTGACCGCGGCGCGGCGCAGTCCTGTCCCCTTCCCCCTGGCCGGCTGGACTGTACCGGCTCGGCCACGGATCAGCGTCCTGGCCGATGCCGAAGACCGCCCCTACGGGATCATCGCGTACTTGTCCTGGACCGATGTGCGAACCGGTCAGATCTGCTGGCTCCACGCCTACGAGGACCTGTCCGCCCTGCGCGCCCTGATAGGCCACGCACTTGCCGCACTTGCCGACTGCACGTGGATCGAGGCCTTCGTGAGTGCTCCGCCGAGTCCCCTGGGTCCGGGCGGCCTGCCCTGCACCCGACGCGGCGCCACCCACGACGCCCTGGTGCAGACCGGCTTCACCGGCCGCTGCCAGGGCTGTTACCTGCACCTCGTGCTTTCCGCCGAGCCCTTGCCGACCGAGCTGGTCGCCGATGTGTTCCCCTGCAACAACCCTCCGGGCCACCGTCTGATCATTCGCGAGGCCGCCGAACCGGTCGCCGAAGCCGTGGTCAGCGTGGAACCCGACCGCACCGCGACCGTCTACTGGATCGAGACCCTGCCCACCCGCCGCCGCCGCGGCCTGGGCCGCAGGCTGCTCAGCCAGGCCCTGGCCCTGCTGGCCGAACAGGGTGCCACCGAGGTCGCCCTCGTCCTCGACGACACACAGCAGTCCGCCTCCGAGAGCCAGGCCACCACCCGGCTCTTTAGCTCCTTCGGCTTCACCCTCGTCGACCAGCTGTGGACCTACCAGCGCCAACGCCCCCGAGACCCGCGGCCTGGCGCGTGAGCCCGAGGGCGTGACGGGAAGCATGACAGCCGAGAAGGAGTGCGGCACCGACCGCCCAGCCGGACCGGGGCCGGTCGGACCGAGACCTGTCAGGCTTGGACGCGTTCCGGCCGCGAGGATGGTGGAGCGTGCCTGATGATGACGCTCGTAGTCCAGCACCCGCCGGGTGAGGCTCTCTCCGGCATCAGCCAGCAGCTTGCGGATGTCACCCGCGCTCATGATGTCGTAGCCGGGCCAGGGCTCATGCCCGAGCAGATCCGCGATCCTGCTCAGGACCGCAAGACGGACCGCAGGGGAACGCTCATAGGAGCAGACCGTGGCAAGATCTCTCTGCGACAACTGCGGGAGCCGGTCAAGGATCATCCTGGCGGGCTCGGATTGCTCGGAAGGGAACAGAAGCGCGGGAGCCATGGGCCGCTTCCCTCTTTGCCGGCGATTGGCGGGCCATCGGGCCGTTGTACGGCGTGCCGTGTTCGTCCGTCGGGGAGGCGGAACAGACGCGGCGTGAGGCCACTGAGTTCCTAGACTCAGGCTCCGCCGGGCCTGGACCACCCATCGCTGGAGCCAGCGTCCACAACGCCGCCCCTGAACGCGGCTCCCCGGGCTCCCACCCGCAGGACGAGAGCCCATACCCACCCTGGCGGAGCTCAGTCCAGGAGCAGTCCCATGTAGTACTCGTTGATCCGGCGGCCGTGCACCTCCAGTGCGGCCCGCCGAAGTCCCTCGACCTGGAAGCCACACGCCAGATAGAGACCAAGGGCACGGCGGTTGTGCTCCATCACGGTGAGTTCCAGCCGGCCCATCCCGCGGGAGCGAGCCTCCTCGACCGCTGAACGCATCAGAGCCCGCCCCAGGCCCCGGCCACTGTGATCCGCGCATACCCCAGCCACCACATAACCGGTGCGACGGGCCCGAGCGTAGGACAGCACCGACACATCGACATAGCCGACCGCCACCGCCCCAGCCAGGGCCACAACCAGATACGACAGGTCCCGGCCATCGGCACCATCGGCCAGACGCGCCTCCAGCGGCCCCGGGTCCGGCTCCCGCTCACCGGGCTCCAGCAGCATGAACTCCGTCTCCCGGTCCAGGACCTGCTGCAACTCCACCAGCCCGGGCCCGTCACCGGGACGCGCCAACCGAATCAACGGATCGAGCATCACCACGCCCCCAGCCTGCCAGACACTCGGCCCCGATCACGCAACGCAACCAATCCAAGATCACCTCTAGATGATCGATTCCAAGGGGTGGCGATCGTAGGGGCCTGCGTTCAGCGGGTGTGACGTTTCCGGTCAGCCTTCTGCGTGGGCACGCACCAACGCTACGTCCGTTTCCTGCCAGCAAACATCCGTGCGTCGAGCCAGCATGGGCACATGACCAGGTACACCGTGTTCCCCATTGACACAGCCGCCCTCAGGGAACTGCGGGTTGCCGACGACGCAGGCCGTCCCTGCGCCCCGTATATCGCGACCCACGACGACGAGGGCTCCCCGCTGCGCTGCTGCCTGCGCCCCATCACGCTCGGCGAGCGGATTGCCCTTGTTTCGTACGCCCCGTTGCGACGCTGGGCCGCCGCGAGGGGTGCGCTTCCGGGCGCGTACGACGAACAGGGTCCCGTCTTCATCCACGCCGATGGCTGCGGCGGGATCACCCCCGGCGAGAACTACCCCTTCGATCGGCCGGGCGCCCTGCGTACCGTGCGCCGCTATGACGCCCGGGGCCATATCGCCGGTGGACGCCTTCTGGAGATTCCAGCCGACGCCACGGCTGGCTTCGATGCAGCCTTCGATGATGCGTTCAGCGACCCGGAAGTGGTGCTCGTGCACGTCAGGGCACTGGAATACGGATGCTTCCACTTCGAGGTGCGACGGCCCTCCGCCGAGGAGCAGCAACCGCCCTGCCACCTGAATGATCGATTTCAAGGAATCGGCTGCCCGCAGGGAACGAGGGAGCCCAAAGTGCGGTTGTGGGACGCGCAGAGGAACAACCCGTCGCTTCCGGGATTCTGACTCGTTGATTTGGTATGGGCATACCGGAGGGCACGCGGGAGTTGCTGGCGGCGAAGTTCCAGGCGGTGTTCCCGCACTTGGATGAGCGTCAACGGCGTTTGATGTTGGGTGCGGAAGCACGGTCGCTGGGGCACGGCGGGATCCGGGTGGTCGCCCGGGCGGCCGGGGTGCGCGAGGGGACAGTCTCGCGGGGCGTGGCCGAACTGGAGGGAGGCGAACCGCCGTTGGGGCTGGTCCGCCGTCCCGGCGGTGGACGCAAGCGCGTCGTAGACGTTGATCCGGGCCTGCGTCCGGCTCTGCTGGCCCTGGTCGAGCCCGATCTGCGGGGCGACCCGATGTCGCCGCTGCGCTGGACCACCAAGTCGACGCGGCGCCTGGCCGCGGAGTTAACCGTCCAGGGCCACCGGGTGAGCGCGGACCCCGTCGGCGACCTGCTGCGGGAGGAGGGCTTCAGCTTGCAGGGCAACTCCCGGGTGTTGGAGGGTGCGAGCCACCCGGACCGCGACGCGCAGTTCCGTTACATCAATGACCAGGTCAAGGCCCACCAGGCGAGCGGGGATCCGGTGGTGTCCGTGGACGCGAAGAAGAAGGAGCAGGTCGGCGAGCACCACATGTCCGGCCGGGAGTGGCGGCGCAAGGGGGAGCCGGTCAAGGTCCGCTCGCACGACTTCCTGGAGTACGGCGGCGCGGGCCAGGTCGTCCCCTACGGTGTCTACGACCTGGCCGCGAACACCGGGTGGGTCAGCGTGGGCTGCGACCACAACACCGCCGCGTTCGCGGTCGCCACGATCCGCCGCTGGTGGGATGCTGTCGGCCGGGACGCCTACCCGCAAGCCGGCCGCTTGCTGATCACGGCGGACGCTGGCGGTTCCAACGGCTACCGCACCCGCACGTGGAAGGTCGAGCTGGCGCGGCTGGCGGGCGAGACCGGCTTGGAGATCACTGTGTGTCACTTTCCGCCCGGGACA
>NZ_JAYWVC010000362.1:0-4799 GCF_036281785.1 Streptomyces chiangmaiensis
GCGGACACGGTGCAGGCGGTCACGGCATTGAGGGTGAGAGACCAGAATATGCGGCAACATGGCAGTTTTACGGGGAAATTGACGGACCGTCGTTTCCATGACCGATGGCCTTCTTATGACATCGATCAGACGTCATAAAGGCCCCGTTGTCGCGCAATGGAGACGATGAACACAACTATGTTTAACCAGCGGGTAGGTAAAGGCGTTTCAGGGTCGCGTCCAGCAGTCGCGCCGGCGACGGAGAAAGTTTTCGAAAGCTTGGTGTGACGAGCACTTCGTCCACGGCCGTTCGATCATGAAAGCTGTGCCCCCGGCGGATCGAGTGATCCACTGTCGGCACGTGCAGCCGACCCGTACCGGAAAAGGAGCCACGAATTGGGCGCCTTGAAACAGCGGAGACCAAGACGCTGGAGCACGACCGTACGAACAGTCGTGGTGGCCGCCGCGGCGCTGGCGCTGTTCGGTCTCGAACTCCCCAGCCAGGCAGTTGCTCTGACCTCTGTCGGCACCCAGGCTGATGCCGCGGGTGCCGCTCCGAGCCCGACTGACACGCGTGTGGAACACCTGTGTTCCACGCCCAAGCCAGGCGAGTTCGGCTGCTTCGCGCTGCGCCGGACGCCGGCGCAGGGCGCCCGGACCCACTTGGCCAACGGCGACACGCCCAGCGGCTTCGGGCCTGCGGATCTGCAGAGCGCCTACAACCTGTCGGCAGACGGGGGCGCCGGCCGCACGGTGGCGATCGTCGACGCCTTCGACGACCCGACCGCCGAGGCGGACCTCGCGGTCTACCGTGCCCAGTACGGGCTTCCGCCGTGCACCACCGCCAACGGCTGCTTCACCAAGGTGTCCCAGCGCGGCGGCACTGACTACCCTGCGGCCGATGCGGGTTGGGCCGGTGAGATATCACTCGACCTGGACATGGTGTCGGCCGCGGCGCCCAACGCGAAGATCCTTCTGGTCGAGGCGGACGACGCATCGTTCGAAGCCCTCGGTACGGCGGTCAACCAGGCCGTCGCCATGGGCGCCAAGTACGTCTCCAACTCCTACGGTACGGAGTACGAGGAGGGCGATGGCGAGGACCCGTCGGAGGTCACCGCCATGGACGCGTACTACAACCACCCGGGTGTCGCGATGCTCGTCTCCTCCGGCGACTCCGGCTACGGCGTCTCCTACCCGGCGGCCTCGCAGTACGTGACGGCGGTCGGCGGCACGTCCCTGGTCAAAGATTCCGGGACCGCCCGCGGCTGGTCCGAGTCCGTCTGGGGCGGCGCCGGATCGGGCTGCTCGCAGTACGAGCCCAAGCCAAGCTTCCAGCAGGACACCGGGTGCGCCAACCGCGCTGTCGCGGACGTCTCGGCGGTCGCCGACCCGAACACCGGTGTCGCGGTCTACCAGACCTACGGCGCCGACGGCTGGGCGGTCTACGGTGGCACCAGCGCCAGCGCGCCCATCATCGCATCGGTGTACGCAGCGGCCGGCGAGCCGACCGCGGGGACGTACCCCAACTCCTACCCGTACCTGAACCCTTCCGCCCTCAATGACGTGACGGCAGGGAGCAACGGCGGCTGCGATCCGAGCTACCTGTGCAGCGCCCAGGCGGGATACGACGGTCCGACGGGACTCGGTACCCCGAACGGCCCCGACGCGTTCCGGAGCGGGCCGCACGGCGAGGTCTCCGGCACGGTCACGGCCGGCGCGGACGGCACCCCGCTCGTCGGAGCCTCCGTCTCGGTGGGCGGCTCCCGTGCGACCACCGACACCCACGGCGCCTACCACCTCAATGTCCCGGCCGGCACCTACGACATCACGGCGTCCGCCTACGGCTACGCCGGCAAGACGGTCACCGGAGTGTCAGTGGCCGACGGCGCCTCGGTGAGTGAGAACTTCTCCCTCGCCTCCGTGCCCAGCCGGACCGTGAGCGGCAAGGTCACCGACGGCAGCGGCCACGACTGGCCGCTGTACGCCAGGATGACCGTGGACGGCGTGCCTGGCGGCCCGGTGTTCACCGACCCCGTCACCGGTGAGTACAGCCTTCGGCTCCCGCAGGGCCACGACTACACCCTGCACGTCAGCGCCGCCTACCCCGGCTATGAGGCACAGCAGCGGACCGTCACCCTCGGCAGCTCGGCGCTGACCGTCCCGTTCGCTCTGCCGGTGGACCGGAAGGCCGAGATCACGCCGGGTTACGCGGTCCACTGGACCGGAACCAACCAGGGATTCGACTCCGCCGCCGCGGCGCCCGACGGCTGGAAGGTGGTCAACGCCGACGGCACCAACGGCGGATGGACGTTCGACGACCCCGGTCACCGGGGCAACCACACCGGTGGTTCCGGAGCCTTCGCCAGCGTCGACAGCCAGCTCGCGGGGTCCGGTGCATCCCAGGACTCGCAGCTGATCAGCCCGGCCTACGACCTGAGCGCAACGACCACCCCGTTCCTCTCCTTCGACACCGAGCAGCTCATGGCCTTCGGAACGGCGGCCGTCGACGTGTCCGCCGACGGCGGCGCGACCTGGACGCACATCTGGGCGTACCAGCGCGTGGTCGGACCGGTGCATGTCGAGCTGCCGCTGAAGCAGTACGCCGGCAAGTCCGACGTCCGGCTGCGCTTCCACTTCGTCGCCCAGAACAGCTACTGGTGGCAGGTCGACAACGTCCGCGTCGGCAACCGCAGCTACGACCCGGTACCCGGCGGCCTGGTGACGGGCACCGTCGCCGACGACAACACCGGAGCCCCCGTCGTCGGGGCGAAGGTCACCAGCAAGGACGCGCCGACCGAGTCGGCGCTCACCACGGCCACCCCGGACGACCCGAACCTTCCGGACGGCTTCTACTGGATGTACTCCTCGGTCACCGGCAAGCATGACTTCTCGGCGGTCAAGCCCTACTTCGAGGCCGGCACCGAGCGGGCGAAGGTCGCTGCCAACGGCGCCGTCGCGCGCGACTTCCGCCTGAAGGCGGGACAGCTCACCGTGAAGCAGGCTTCCATCGACGAGACCGTCGCCCTGGGCGGGCAGAAGACCGCGAAGCTGCTTGTCCAGAACCGCGGAAGCGCACCCGCAAAGCTGGCCATCGGCGAGCATTCCGCACTGCCTGCGCAGCAGGCATCGGGCGGGGCACCGCTGAAGCTGGTCCAGGGAACCTTCTCGCCCCTGTCGATGAAGGCCACCGCGGCAAGGGCGCGTGCGCAGAACCCGAACGCCGTCGCCGCGAACGCAGCGCCTGCGGACACCACGGCCAGCGGGGACGCCTGGCAGTCGTCGGCCGACCTGCCCATGGCCCTGCACAGCAACATCGCCGATACCTACGACGGCAGGCTGTACACCGGACTCGGCTTTGACGGCCGCCAGGACACCAACGCGTGGTACTCCTACGACCCCCGCACCGCGGACTGGGCCACGCTGGCCTCCCCTGCCGACGCTCGGGAGATGCCTGCCCACGGCGTCATCGGGGACAAGCTCTACGTCGCGGGCGGCTGGGGCGGCCCCGGCACCGACCGCAAGCTGGAGATCTACGACCCGCACACCGACCGCTGGTCGCTCGGGGCATCCATGCCCAAGGCCTACGCTGCCTCCGCGAGTGCGGTCGTGGGCGACAAGCTGTACGTGGTCGGCGGCTGCTACGAGCTCTCCTGTGTGGGCGTCACGGACGTCATGGTGTACGACTCGCACACCGACAGCTGGTCCCAGGCGGCTCCGTACCCCGAGCCGATCTCCTGGAGCTCCTGCGGCGCCATCCGGGGCAAGCTCTACTGCTCCGGCGGAATTTCGGGGCAGCCCGGCCTCCCCGTGAAGCACGCGTACGTCTACGACCCGCACACCGACAGCTGGTCCCAGATCGCCGACCTGCCGAACCCGACCTGGGGCGCGGCGTACAGCGCCGCGAACGGGCTGCTGCTCGTCTCCGGTGGGGTGATCAGTGGCGGGTTCAGGCCGGCGCTCACCAACCAGGGCTACGCCTACAACCCCGACACCAACGCATGGACCGCGCTGCCCAACGCCAACGCCACCGTGTACCGCGGGGCGGGAGCGCCGGGGTTGTACGTGGTCGGCGGCATCCAGAGCAACGCGGTGTTCGCTCCGCCGATCAAGACGGTGAGCGTGCTGCCCGGCTACGCCGAGGGTGGGTCCCCCACCGATGTCAGCTGGCTCTCCGAGACCCCCAAGTCGGTCACCATCGCACCCGGGGACAGCACCATGGTGACGGTCCGCCTGGACGCCTCGGCACTGGGAATCGTCCAGCCGGGCGACTACACCGCAGCCCTGTCGCTCAGGTCTGACACCCCGTACCCGACGCTGTCCGTGCCCGTGACGATGCACGTCGGTCCGGCGGAGAACTGGAGCAGGGTCACCGGTACCGTGCTCGGCTCGACCGGCCGCGGACACAGCACTCCGCTGGCCGGGGCGACGGTGAAGATCCGCGCCGCGGCGACCAGCTACACCCTCACCACGTCCGAGGGTGGCGCATACAGCCTGTGGCTGCCTGCCGATGACGAAGCGATCACCGTCCTTGCTGCCAAGGGTGGCTTCAAGTCGGCGCGCGCGGCCGTGGCAGTCAGGAAAGGACAGACCACCACCGAGGACATCACCCTGCGGCAGGCTCACTGAACCTGCTGCTGGGCGGGCGGAGTGAACTGATGTGAAGGCGGCCCGGCTCCCCTCGCGGAGCCGGGCCGTCTGCCATCCGGTGCGGAAAGGCGGCTCGCACCGACGGGGCAGGGCGCTGCGCGCGCCATTCTCATCAACCCCCGCTACATCGGCTACGAGGTCTGGAACAAGCAACGCAAGGAAGAACGCCTCCC
>NZ_JAYWVC010000363.1:0-4775 GCF_036281785.1 Streptomyces chiangmaiensis
CGTCTTCGCGATGGACCCGATCACGCTGAAGTGGGTGCAGGCCGAGCTGACGGTCGCGATGGACTGGTACGACAGGTGCGTCACGGGGATCAGGGTGACCCCGGTGTCCACGCAGTCCATCGACGTCGCGGCGGTGCTGTTCCAGACCTACCGGCCCCGACCGGCGGGCAAGGACTGGCCCGCACACGCGGTCTGGCCCGACCACGGCATCCCCCACACCGTCTTCGTGGAGCGCGAAGCCCTCGAAGAGGACGACGGGGAAGGGAAGGACGGCGGCAAGACAGGCGTCGCCGGCCCGGCTCTGGTGCCGGAGACCATCGTGGTCGACCACGGCAAGCCGTTCATCAGCGAGCACATCACTTCCGTCTGCCAGCGCCTTGGCCTCTCGATCCAGCCGGCCCGTCTGCGGACGGGCCGGGACAAGGGGCCGATCGAGAGATTTTTCAGGACCCTGCGCGAGGGCCTGTTGGAGTCGCTGCCCGGCTACAAGGGCCCGGATGTGTTCTCGCGGGGAGAGCGGCCGGAGGACCAGGCGTTCTTCTTCCTCCACGAGTTGGAGGCGATCATCCGTGAGTGGGTGGCCTGCGTGTATCACGTGAGGCCCCATGACGGGCTCGTCGATACGCGGGTCCCGGGGCTGCGGCTGTCGCCGTCGGTGATGTTCGAGCACGGGATCGCCCGCGCCGGCTACATCGAGGTTCCCCGCGATCCGGCGCTCGGGTTCGAGTTCCTGAAGACCGAGTGGAAGCCGCTCCACCACTACGGCGTCGAGATCCGCAAGTGCCGCTACAACGGCGACGGCCTGGACGGCTATCGCGGTGAGACGAGCCCGTACACGGGGCCGAAGGCCAAGGGGATGTGGCCCATCCACGTCGACCCCGACAACATCAATTACGTCTACTTCCGGCGCCTGGACACCCGCCGCTGGCACGCCCTGGAGTGGGAACACGCCCCGGCGATGAAGTTCCCGATCAGCGGGCAGGCCCTGGAGCTTGCCCGGAAGGTCGCCGGCACGAAGTACCGCTTCCCCGATGACGAGACCGCCGTCGCCGAACTGTTGGACCGCTGGCATCTCGGCCTTGGCCTGACCATGACGGAGCGGCGCATCGCTTTGCGGCAGGCCCGCGAGCAGTCCGCTTTCGACCTGGCCGCCACCAAGGACGACGTCATCCGCGCCCTGCCGTCGGTGGCCCGCATCCTCACCGCCGACACCGAGGAGACGGACGAGGAACTGGCGGACGACGCGGACGAGGCGGAGCCCTACGAAGGGCCCGTGGCCAGCGATGACGACGAGCTCGACGCCGACGATGCCGCCGATGACTTCTACGCCGATGCCCTGGAGGACGTATGAACCCCGCACCCGGACCCACGCCCGAACGTGATGCGCACCCGCAGCTGGACAACCTCACGCTCTCCCGCAAGGAGGGCTTCCGGGCCCTGGCGGAGACGCCGCGGCGTGAGCAGCCGGAGCTGCTCACGCCGCAGCAGATCGCGGACCTGAGCGAGGCGGCGCGACTGGAGTACCACGATGACCGGAGCGTGTGGCACGCCAATCTCGGCCCCTTCAGAACGCCTCAGCTCGAAGCCGTGCAGGAAGACTTGTGGGACATTATCGGCAGCAACCAGCAGAACGGCGACAAGCCCAAGGGCGCCGTCGCTATCGACGCGTTTCCTGGTCTGGGCAAGACCACGGCGGTGCTGAACCTTGCGCTGAAGTACCACCGCGAGCAGATCGCGCGCCATGGCGCCTTCACCTCCGCCGGTCACGAGCGGTGGCCCGTGTGCTGGGTCGGGCTGACCAGCAACATCGGCATGAAGGACTTCAACCGGGCCCTGCTGGAGTTCTTCGCTCACCCGGGCCGCAGGAGCGGGACCGCCGCGCTGTTCGCGCAGCGCGCCCTGGACTGTGTCCTTGGCTGCGAGACGAAGCTGCTGATCATCGACGACCTGCACTTCCTCAAGTGGCAGGACAAGAACGGCAGGGAGGTCAGCAACCACTTCAAGTACATCGCGAACGAGTTCCCGGTCACCTTGATCTTTGTCGGGGTCGAGCTGGAGAGCCGGGGCCTGTACTCGGAGATCGACTCCAGTGGCGACATCACCCTGGCGCAGACCGGGCGCCGCACGACACCGCTGACCATGGACCCGTACCTGGTCACCAACGACGCGCACCGTGTCGCGTGGCGCAAGCTCATGCTCACCCTGGAGCAGCGGATCGTGCTCGCTCGGAAGTTTCCCGGGATGCTCGCCGAGGAGCTGTCCGACTATCTGTACGTCCGCAGCACCGGGCACATCGGCTCGCTGATGACGTTGATCAACCGCGGGTGTCAGCGTGCCGTCCGCACGGGTGCCGAGGTCCTCACCCAAGAACTGCTCGACCAGGTGAAGATGGACGCGGCGGCGGAGCGGGCCCGCAAAGCGCTCGAGAAGAAGTTCGCGCGGCGGAAGATGACCACCAAGCCGAGGCGGAGCCGGCCCCGCAAGCAGGCGGCATGACCGCGCTCCGTTCACTTCCGCTGCGGGTCGCACCCGTCCCCGGCGAAGCGCTCGACTCATGGCTGGAGGCTGTGAGCCGTCAGTTGCGAACCCCGTGGAACGACCTCCTGCCCGACCTCGGGCTCAGCGATCTTCGACAGAAACCTCAAAGGCACCCCGCTTGGCTGACCCTGCTCCCCGACGCGGAAGCCGCAGCCCTTTCTGCGGCCACCGGCATCGAGCCTGCCCGGCTCCGCCGGATGACCCTCGCCCACTACGACGGTCGCGCCCTCGTCGTCGAACCCAAGCCACGCATGATCCACCCGCGGCGCCTCTGGGGGCGTTCCCGAGGGTCCTTCTTCTGCCCGGACTGCCTGCGTGACAACGGGGGCCGTTGGCTGCTGAGCTGGCGTCTGGGCTGGTCCTTCGCCTGCGTGAAGCACCGGCGGCTGCTCGGCGACCAGTGTCCTGTGTGCGTCCGGATGCCGCGTCTTCAGCCCTATCCGCCAAGTCAGCTGTCAGAACCGAGCCGCTGCATGAACTCCCAGGCCGGGTAGGCGCGGACGCGCGGCCGAGCAGCCCACCGCTGCGGCCATCCGCTCACGGAAGTCCCGGATTGCTTCCTGCCCGATGGGCACCGGGCCCTGGTCGCCCAGCAGATGCTGAATCAGATCATCGACCGCGACCTTGCCGACATGGGCGTCTACGCGCAGCACCCGCAGAACGCGATCACCGCGCTGAGCGACATCAAGTCGCTCGCCTGCCGGGTCATCAACAGAGCCACCCGCTGGCACCTGAAAGGCGTGCTGCCCGATGACCTCATCGGGCTCGGCGCACCCCTTCTGCCGGCGGAGCTGCCCCGGGAGGATCAGGCACCCTCGCGGGACGGCGGAAAGGCCCCGATGCGCGCCGCCGTCGCCGCCGTTTCCCTCACGGTGGCGACGGAGCTCCTGGCTCAACGCGATGTGCATGCGTCCGGCGAGGCGATGCGTTGGCTCATCGGCATCTACTACCCCGACAAGCCGCCGAGCCCTGCCCACGTGCGGCCCTGGGCTGCGGGCTGTAGCCCCGTCCTGGACGCCATCATCATCAGGGCCCTTCAGCCCACCATGAAGCGTGGGGCCGTCCTTCGCTACTGCACCGGATCGGGCCTGCCCGGCACCTCCATGCACGTCACTGCAGCTGCCGGGCGGGCACAGCGGCTCCCGGGCCTGATGTGGAGCCGGTGGGCTCTGAGGATGCTGCCCCCGAAGGGGTTCAACGTGCGAACGGTGCAGGTTGCGCTGCCCTGCCTCGTCCTGCAAACCGGCAACACTCTGACCCACGGCCGGGCGGCAAAGATCCTGGGCGACGCCAGCACCCGAGAGAGTAACTTCCGGGTCCTGCACGCCCTTCAGAACAATCCCCACTGGCCCGACGCCCAGCGGTCCCTGCTCAGGCTGGCCGACTACCTGGACCGCACCCCGCCCCCCATCGACTACGAGCGCCGCCGCGAGCTCAGTTACACCGACGTTCTCACCGAAGAGGACTGGCCTCGGTTCTGTCGCGCCGCCCAAGCAGCTGTGGGCCAGGGCCCCCGCTACCTCGTCACCCGGTGCTACCTGATCGAACGGATCAGCGCCATGCCGATGGAACTCGCCCCCGAGCTGCGAAGCCAACTCGCCAGCTTCCCCGCGACATTAACGCCGCAGTTCACAGCCGAACTCGAGCGCACTGCACAGGCGTTCCTGACCCGCTGCGGCATCAGCGAGCCCACGGTGTGGGAGCCCCCGGCAAAGCTCCTCGACGGCCTGACCCTGCCCGGCTTCGACCCGGCCGCAGTACAGGCCCGGGACGTCCACGAGTTGATGCGGGGACAGGGCCTGACCGTCGCCCAGACGGCCGGCCGGCTCGGCACGTCCTCCCACGTGGTCCACCACGTCCTCGAGCGAGTCCCCCTCGCTCAGAACATGTACCAGGCACGGCTCGCCGGCACGATGCGCGAGGAGCTCAAACGCCGCCTGCCCAAGGCCGTGTTGGAGCAGCTCGGGCGGCGCTACTCCGAGTCAGAGATCGCTCGCCGCTTCAACACGAGCAATCACATGGTCGCGAGAATCCGCAAGGAGTACGGGTTGCCCGCACCACCGATGGGCAACCGTTCCGTTCTGCCACGCGACATCTGAGACCGACGCGGAATCCCCGTGGTCAGCACACGAGTACGGATATCCGTGCACGCGACTGCGGATAGTGTGTCCACACCGGAGAGCTGCTATCAGTACTTCCAACGCTTTACCAGCTTCTTTGGCTGGCTCAGCTATGTG
>NZ_JAYWVC010000364.1:0-4746 GCF_036281785.1 Streptomyces chiangmaiensis
CTGCGCTCCCGGCTGCCCGTGCGGTGCACGGGCCAACTCCCTGCGCTGCGCTCCGGGAGTTGAGGGGGCCGGTCGCTGCGCGACCGGCGCGGCGCGCGGTGCGCGGTCGCCCAGGCTGAGTGGGTGTCAGGTGCGCGCTAGTGGGGCCTCTAATGGTGGTGTTGAGGGAGCGTGGGGCGCTCCCGGGCGGGTCCGCTGCGCTCCCCCGCCTGACGGTCCATCGGGTGAGGTCTCCTAGTGGGGTTGGGGCCCGCTGGCGCGGGCGGGGCTGGCTACGGGGGTGGGGGTCGCTCGTTCGTGTCGGGTTCTAGTGTAGCGGGTGCATCAGGTTGATGCAGCATGTACCGTTGGCAGAAACACGGGACACCCCCCAACCACACGGGGCGGGGCGCTGGAAGCGAGGACTCATTGAATTCGCTGGGCTTTGAAAGGCGCTTTGAGGCGCGGAAGGAAATCCATCGTGAGGTTACCGGAATGACGGTGGGACAGATTCACGAGCTCTGGGTGGCCGCTGGCGGCTTGGAGAGCCGAGAGGACCGGACGGGACCGCTCAGTACGGAGGACCGGCTGGCAGCGGTCCGACGGAACGAGCTGAAGCGCATCTGGACGCTGATAAGCGAGGACGGGTGGGCGACCTACTCCCCTGAGAGCGACCCGGACGTACACCGCTGGCACCAGGCGCAGCAGGAGCGTCAGGCATGCGCGAGCGGCGAGACCGCGGAGCTGGACCCGGAGATCCGCTACCGGATCGTGGCGCAGCGGACCGATCCGGAGCACCCGGGAGCTGCCCTGCTGACGAACTACGCCTACGGCCGGTCGGTCGAAGAGGCCGTCTCCAAGGTTCGCGAGGCGCTGGAGAAGCCGGGCGGGGTGTACGGGGACCAGGGCCTGTACCGCGTGGTGGAGGTGGTGGAGGAGAGCCCGTACAGCGAGCTCCGGCAGCAGGAGGAGGCCCGCCGGCGGTATCTGACCACCATCCTGGAGAACGCCACTGCCACCGTGCGCGGCCGTGAGCCGGAGGACCCGGATGCGGACCTGGTCAGCCGCCTGGACGACTTCTTCACCCGCGCCGTCGTCTTCCCCGATCCGCACACCCCCGGCGTACATCCCCGGCCCCACCAGGCCACGTTCGGCTGGACCAGCGAGCAGCCCTACATCGAGCACGCCAGCGACCCCGGCCGCGCCCTGGCCCTGTTCCTCCTGGCTTACCTGGACCACTACGGCCTGGAGCTGGAGGCGGCCGTCCGCGCCGGTGACCGTCCCGATCCGCAGCCGGTGAGCGGGGGCCGGCCTTCGGCCCGCGAAGCAGAGGGAGGCGAGGCGCCGGCGGAACTTGTCGAGCGTGTCCTGGACGTCTGCGGGCAGCACTACGCGGCCGTGACCGGCACCAGCCCCGACCAGTGGGACCAGGAGTTGGCCCGGGAGGTCGTGGGCATCGCCCTGCGGACCGTGCGCATGGCGGAGCGGGACGCCTACTCGCAAACCCTGGAGACGTACCTGCACGAGCGTCGGGCGCGGCTGGAGCGGCTGTGGCAGCGCTACGGGCCCGACGGCATGTTCGCGGGCGAGGTCGTGCTGATCGACCTGCCGGGCTGCTTCGTGCTGTGCGAGAGGATCGACGAAGACCCGCTCTGGCTCGAAGGAGTGTGGTCGCAGAAGGGCTGGGAGGAAACCGCGCTCGAAAGGTTCCAGGACAGCTGGCTTTACGACACGAGCGATAAGGACGGCGGGCGATGAGCAGGATTCCACTCAAGAAACACCAGGTCGCCCAGAAGTCGAGTTTCCGTAGGTGGGTCGGATTCCCTGCAAGGTCATCTGTGCCCCCGCAGGGTGCCCGGGGCACGATCGTGTCAGCGACCGGCTCGGGCAAGACGATCACGGCCGCCGCGTGCGCGCTGGAGTCGTTCGCGGACGGCCGGATCCTCGTCACCGTGCCCACCCTGGACCTGCTCGCGCAGACCGCCCAGGCGTGGCGGGCGGTGGGCCACCGGGCCCCGATGGTCGCGGTGTGCTCGCTGGAGAACGACGCGGTCCTCAACTCACTGGGGGTGCGCACCACCACCAACCCGATCCAGCTCGCCCTGTGGGCCGGGCCCGGGCCGGTCGTCGTGTTCGCCACGTACGCCTCTCTCGTGGACCGCGATGACTACGAGGCCCTCCAGGAGCAGGAGCGCCCCTACGGGCCCTGGCAGGGCAGCGGAGACGGGAATCCGCGCAAGAAGACGCGCGGGCCGCTGGAGGCCGCTCTGGCGGGCGGAGAGCGCCTGTACGGGCAGCAAATGGACCGCTTCGACCTCGCGATCGTGGACGAAGCCCACGGCACCGCCGGTGATCTTGGCCGTCCCTGGGCGGCGATCCACGACAACGCCCGCATCCCCTCCACCTTCCGCCTCTACCTCACAGCCACCCCGCGCATCCTCGCCTCGCCCCGGCCGCAGAAAGGCGCGAACGGCCAGGAGCTGGAGATCGCGAGCATGACCGACGACCCGGACGGCACGTACGGGTCCTGGCTGGCCGAACTCGGGCTGAGCGAGGCGATCGAGAAGGAGATCCTCGCCCCGTTCGAGATCGACGTCCTCGAGATCCGCGACCCCTCGCCCGTGCTGGGGCTGTCGGAGGAGGCGCTGCGGGGCCGGCGCCTGGCCCTGCTGCAGACCGCCCTCCTGGAGCACGCGGCGGCGTACAACCTGCGTACGGTCATGACGTTCCACCAGAAGGTCGAGGAAGCCGCCGCGTTCGCGGACGCGCTGCCGAAGACCGCTGCCGAGCTGTACGTCAACGACGCCTCCGACAAGGACCTGGCCGCCGCCGACAAGCTGCCGAAGTCCTCCATCGACGCGGAGTTCTACGAACTCGAGGCCGGCCGGCACGTCCCGCCGAACCGGGTGTGGTCGGCGTGGCTGTGCGGCGACCACCTCGTGGCCGAGCGGCGGGAGGTGCTCAGGCAGTTCGCCAACGGCATCGACGCGGCCGGACGCCGGGTCCACCGCGCCTTCCTCGCCAGCGTTCGCGTGCTCGGGGAGGGCGTGGACATCACCGGCGAGCGGGGCGTAGAGGCCGTGTGCTTCGCGGACACCCGCGGCTCGCAGGTGGAGATCGTGCAGAACATCGGCCGGGCACTCCGCCTCAACAAGGACGGCAGCACGAAGGTCGCGCGGATCATCGTGCCGATCTTCCTGGAGCCCGGCGAGGACCCCACCGACATGGTCGCCAGCGCCTCGTTCCGCCCCCTTGTAGCAGTCCTCCAGGGCCTACGCAGCCACGATGAACGCCTGGTCGAGCAGCTCGCCTCCCACGCCCTCACCAGCGGCAAGCACGCGCGCAAGGTCCACGTCCAGCGCAATGAGGACGGGCGGATCGTCGGGGCCGGCAGCGAGGGCGACAGCGAGAACCAAAAGCAGGACGACACCGACGCGGCTGCCGAGTCGGCCCTGCTGCACTTCTCCAGCCCGCGCGACGCGGCGACCATCGCAGCGTTCCTGCGCACCCGCGTCTACCGGCCCGAATCCCTGGTGTGGCTGGAGGGCTACCAGGCCCTCATCCGGTGGCGGGCGAAGAACGAAATCACCAGCGTCTACGCCGTCCCCTACGACCTCGAGGTCCAGGTCGGCGTCACCAAGAACTTCCCCCTCGGACGGTGGGTACACCAACAGCGCAAGGCACTGCGGGCCGGAGAGCTAGAGGACCGGCGCAAAAACCTCCTAGACGCACCGGAAGCCGGGATGCTCTGGGAGCCAGGCGAGGAAGCATGGGAGGCCAAGCTCGCCGCACTCCGGTCGTACCGGCGGGCGACCGGACACCTCGCACCAAGGCAGGACGCCATGTGGGGCGAAGGCGACGCGATGATGCCCATCGGACAGCACATGGCCAACCTCCGGCGCAAGGGCGCCAAGAACGGCCTGGGCAAAGACCCGGAGCGGGCCGCCGTACGCGCGGCACAGCTGACGGACATCGACCCGGACTGGAACTGCCCGTGGCCCCTGGACTGGCAGCGCCACTACCGCGTCCTGGCGGATCTGGTCGACGCCGACGGCGTCCTGCCCTACATCGCCCCGGGCGTCGTCTTCGACGGCGACGACATCGGCACGTGGCGGTGGCGGCAGCAGGAACCAGACACCTGGGCACAGCTCCTCCCCGAGCAACAAGAACGCCTCACCGCGCTCGGCATCAACGCCCCTGCAGCCCCCTCTCCCACCCCGGCGGCACCCCGTGCGACGAAAAACCCGAGCAAGGCACAACAAGCATTCCAACGCGGCCTTGCAGCCCTCACGCAATGGGTCGAACGGGAAGGCGCCCACCGGCCCGTGCCACGCAGCCACAACGAACAGATCACGACCGACGGCGAAACAGAACCGGTGGCGGTGAAACTGGGGGTGTGGGTCTCGAACACCAAGTCGAGGCGCGACAAGCTCAGCGCGGAGCAGCTGGACGCGCTGCGGAAGCTCGGCATCAACTGGGCATGACAGTCCGACGCTGAACCGAAACGTGCAAAACCCCAGAACCGCAATGAACCCGGAATCTCGCACGCGAGACCACTACAACACAGTCATGCAACAGCGGTCCCTGACGGGCACCCGGCCCCCTCACCACAGGCCAGGTGCGCAACCCACCTCGAGCGTTGCAGCGGGTGCCCAGGGACCGGCTACCAGCGGCACGGGAAGGTCACCCGGACCTCCACCAGGACCATGCCGGACGCCGGATCGCGGTGCACAGGAACATACAGGCCCCAGCCCGCGTCAACGACCG
>NZ_JAYWVC010000365.1:0-4742 GCF_036281785.1 Streptomyces chiangmaiensis
GTCCTCGGAGGTATTTGGTGATCGACGAGTGCATCTGGCTGTAGGCCGGCACCGCAACGGCGCCGTCGTCGCCCACCGGCGAGGGCGCCGTTGCACCTGGGCTGCCGCGAGGAACGCGCACCTTGCACACAGCGGCACCAGCGGCCGTGGCCGGGCCCCGCGGAGCAACGCGACAGGCGTCGTGCGACGCGGCGCCCCTCGGGGGCCTGCCGCGGGCACACCACCCGACCGGCCGACCTGACGTGCCGTCGGCCGCCGGGAGGGGAAGTCTAGACTCCGTCAGCAGCCACCCGCACTTCGCCTGCCCCTATCCGGCACGGGTAGGGGGTCTTGCGCGACGGAGGAGGCGCCATGCTGCACCGCTCCGGCAGGACGTGCTGGAGACGCTTCGCCGCCGTTCTCGTCCCGTCCCTCGCCGCTGTGGCTGCCCTCGGTATCGGCATGGCGCAAGGAGCGCTGGCCGCGTCGTTCTTCATCTCCGGTCAGCGTTTCCAAGTCGCCGCGGACACGCTGCGTGCCGGGGGTCTGAGCATCTACCCCATGGTCGACGTGACCCGCAAGGGCACGCTCGTGCCGGTCGTGGTCCTGGGGTTTCGGCATGCGCAGATCGGCGGGCTGTGCCTGTCCGTGGTGATTGACGTCCCGTTGCTGGGCCCCTTCACCCTGCTGCTGACCGGCGGCGACGGGCGGCGGGTGGAAGCGGCGAACCTGTTCATCGACGCCACCTCCGTCGTGGCCGTCCAGGCGGACACCGACGACATCGATATCGGTGTCGCGGCGGGCGCGGTCACCAAGGGGCCGGTCAATCCTAAAGACAGGAACTCGCGGTGGTTCGACCCCGACGTCTTCGCACAGCAGGCCCAGTCGGTCGTGCTGAGCGACGTGCGCGTCATCTCGGTCGCGGTCTCCGCCGGCACGCTGAACGTCCCCAACCTCGCACTACACATCAAGCAGGGCAGTCACCGCTGCTTCTGACCCCCCCTTTTTTTGGCACCCCACCGTGCGCCCTCATCCGAAGGAAAAGACGTGTTCTTGGACCCTTTGCCCGGCAGGCGCCCGTCACGGCGCGCCACCGCCATCACCGCCGCCGTCGGCGCCCGGCGCGGCTTCAGGGCGTGGCGGGGTGAACGGCCTTTCTGGGCAGGGCTGTTCACTCTCGCGGCCGCGCTGCCCATCATGTACTTCCCGTACACGCATCCGGATCTGCAGGGCATCGCCCTGGCGCTGTCGACCACGTCCGGGGCGGGAGCCCTCGTCATCGGGGTGCTGCTGGTGGTCCTGGGCCTGTCCCTGTGGTTCCAGCAGCAGCACCGCGTCTTCGCCGGGATCGCCACCCTGCTGCTCTCCCTGGTCTCCTTTCCCCTCGCGAACTTCGGGGGCCTGTTCCTGGGTCTGTTCTGCGGCCTGATCGGCGGTTGCCTGGCCTGCGCCTGGATGCCCGCCCCGCCCCCGGCAGCCACCACGGACCCGCCCGCAGCACAGGACCGGCAGGACCGGCAGGACCAGGAAGGCCGGGAAGGCCGGGAAGGCCGGGAAGGCCGGGAAGGCCGGGAGGACGGGGCGGACGGGGCGGATCTGGAGGAGACGGTGGAGCTCGAGCGGGTGCCTGCCGCCGACCCGCCCCACGAGGGCCCGGCGGGTCCGGGGTGACCGGCCTGCTGAGGCGGCTTGTGCACCTGCGCGGGGCGGGGCGGCCCTGGGGCGCGGCGGGGTGCGAACCGGGCCCTTGGGGGGTGGCGGTGGCGCCCGGGAGAGGGCGGCCGAGCCCGTCGCGGCGGGATGTGCACGGCTGGTGCGGTGGTGTTCTGATCCGGCTTCACCGGCCGCCGGGCGGCCGGGGCCGCCCCGCACCGGCCGCCCCGGCGTGCCCGCGTGCCCGGGGCCGGTGGACCCGGGCAGGTGGTGGGCGGGGCTGTGGCCGTATCCGGTGCCGGGGGCGGGATCGTGCAGAACTGCCCGGGGGCGGCGCCGTTAGACTCATTGACAAGCGGCCGGTCGAGAGCGGGAAGAACCAGCGGTGCCCAACACACTGCAGGAAATGATCAAAAGCAAGCTGGATCAAAAAGGGTGGTCCTACAGCGATGTAGCGCGCCGTGGTGGTATCTCCCGTTCGACGGTTCACCATCTGGCGACGTCCGCGCGGCTGGCGCAGATGCCGCAGCAGGCCACGCTGGAGGGGCTGGCCCGGGGGCTGGGTGTGCCGGTGGCGCCGGTGCAGCGGGCCGCGGCGGAGGCTGCGGGGGTTCACGTCTACTTCGAGAACGCGCCCGAGATCGCGGATCCCGAGGTGGAGATCCTCATCGCGAGCGTGCACAAGCTCAGTCCGACCGACCGCCGGCATGTGGCCGTGCTCGTGGAGTCGCTGCTGCGGGCCGGGGAGCCTCAGTAGCGCGCGCCGTGCGCAACACACGCCCCCGGGGGGCAGGGGCCGGGGGGCTGGGGTGGGGGTGCGTCGGGGTCACCAGCGGGGGGTCCGGGCTGTGGTGATCCAGTCGATGACGGCCTGGACGGTCGGGTAGTCGAGTTGTGCCAGTGCCACGATGGCCTGCACATCGGGGGGGTCCACCGGCACGCACGCCGCGTCCAGGGCGCAGTACAGCAGTACCTGGTGTGCCTGGGTCGCCGACAGGGGTCTGCCTGCGTTCATCTCGGTCCTGAATTCCTCGGCGACGGGCAAAGGTGGCGTGATGTCCATGTCTTTCGTCATTGCTCGATGGGACTCAGCGGAAAGGGGGCGGGCGGGCGCGTCGGGGGCCGGGGTGCGGGCGCCCCGGGGGGTGGTGGTGCCGCTACGGCCGGCGGGCGATGCGTTCGAGGGCCTCGAGCAGTGCCTGGAGTTCGTCCGGCTCCGGCCGCTCGCGGTGGTGGGCGAGTTCGCGGCGTGTCTTGTCCCAGAACGCCTGGGCCACCGAGTGCTCGTACCAGTCGGCGACCGTCCCGGAGGCGGGCGCGTGCCTGAAGGCGTGGGCGCGGGCGGTGAAGGAGCATCCGAGGAGTTCTCCCGCCGCGCTCTCGGGCGGCGGCGTGGCGGCTTCCTGTGCGATCGCCTGGTCCAGTGCCTGGTCGATGAGCAGGGCGCCGGAGCGCGGGCCGGTGGTGAAGCTCACCAGGCGGTGGGTGGTGGTGTCCAGGACGACGGCGGCCCACCCGGTGCCGCCGGGGCCCTCGTGGGCGTGGACGTCGATGATCCACCGCCGCCCGGCCGGCTCGGCGGCCGGCTGCGGGCCCTCGCCGAGGCGTCCGGACCGGCCGCGGATGCCGGCCTGGCTCATGAGGCGTTCCACCGTTCCGTGGCTGACGTTGATGCCGTAGCGGTGGGCGAGTTCTTGGCGGATGCGGCGGTAGCCGAAGGCGTGGCCGGAGGAGCGGTGGATGGCGAGGATGATCCGCATGAGCCAGGCGTGCCGCACCGAACGGGCCGAGGGGGTGCGTTCACGCCAGGCGTAGTAGCCGGACTCGGAGACACCCAGCAGGTGGATGGCCGTTCGGGCCGCGAAGCCCGCCTGGGCCATCGTGGAGATCATCTCGTAGCGTCTTTTGGGGGCACCACTTCTTTCATGAGGTCGATCAGGTGCCGGCAGGCCGCGATCTCGCCCTCCAGTCTCTCGATGCGGGCGTGCGCCTGCATCAGCTCCGACTGCGAGATGCAGGTGCGGTGCCAGCGGTAGACGGTCTGCTGGGGGAGCCCGAGCTGCACGGCGACGTCCTTGACGGAGCGTCCTTGGAAGAGGAGCTGCAGGGCCTGGTTGCGCACGGTGGGGGGATGAGGGCTGCTCACCGGACCTCACTTTTCGAAACGGAGGATGTCACGCCGGAGCGCATGCCCCGCGCGGAAGTGCCGTGCGGGGATGCGCAGTCGGAGGGTTCCTTAAGGGGCGGGACTCAGGGCTGCGGTGGGAGTCCGCAGCCCCGAGCGCGTGGGGGGCGGCTAGCGCACGTGGCGGTGCATCGTCACGTGCGGGGCGAAGTCGGCCAGCGGGTCACCGCCGGTGGCCCGCGGTGCGCGGGCCATCTCGGTGTCCAGGACGGCCTTGATGCGGCGGGCCAGGTCGTCCGCCCGACGGGTGATCTCGCCGATCGGCAGGCGGGAGGTCCGCAGGGCCTCCACCTGCCCCTGAAGGGCGTCCAGTTCACTGCGCGCAGAACGGCCGAGGCTGAAGGCCCGGGGCGTGGCCACGACGAACTGGTAGGCCGCGGAGAAGGTCTGGCAGGCGGGGCAGTGCTGGTTGACGGCCCTGCTGAGGTTGGTGGCGTTGATCAGACGCGCGTTGCGGCCGGCGGTGGTGACGACCTGGTAGGACAGGGCGATCGAGCGGCACGGGTCGTCGAGCGAGCAGCCGACCGACTCCGCGACGGCCCGGTTGTAGGCGGCCACGGCGACGGACGGCCCGTACTCGTGGATCGTGAAGGACTCGTCGAACTGGTTCACGCGCGTGCGGTCCGCGCGGCTGTGCGCCATGTCGACGGCGATGGCCGCGCCGCCGAAGGAACTGGCGCCTGCCGGCGTGGTGGCGGTCGTGACGGCCACCGTGGCGGTGGCGGCGACGCCGAGGCCGACCGCCGTCCGGGTGACACGACGGTTGCGGGGTTTGCGGTGGTTCATGGTGTTCTCCTGCCGTGGGGCGGTGTGCGGCGTCAGGACGGGCCGGGGCCCGAGGACGCCGGCGCCGAAGGTGACGTGCGTGAGCGTGAGCGTGAGGGTGAGACGGTGGCCGTGGCGGTGGCGGTGGCGGTGGCGGTGG
>NZ_JAYWVC010000366.1:0-4722 GCF_036281785.1 Streptomyces chiangmaiensis
TCGCGAGCCGGTGAACCTTTCCGGTCGCAGCACTAGCCGCGCACCCGCAGACGACTCAGCCCTGGCCTCGTTCCGCCTGCTCACGCAGAAACGCCGTGATCTGACCGGCCAGGCTCTCCGACGTGGTGTCGCTCCTCGTGGGGACGCCGGGCCGGCCGCCCGGTGCGGTCATGTCGCCGGACCACAGATACCGGTCGGCCCAGTCGTCGTCCGCCTTCAACTGCACCTGGATGTCGACGAGACGCAGCAGCGGTTCCGGAGCGGCGGCGTACAGCACGGCGGTCGCCCGGCGCAGCGGATAAAGGTCGAAACCCTCGATGAATTGCGAGTTGCGCCAGTCGAGGAACGCGCTCTCGCCGTCGGGGCCGGTCCGGATGTCGAGCTGGCCGTCTTCGAGGTGGATTCCGGCGGGTTCTCCCATGCGGTTTTCGACGGTCACCCGAAAGCGGAAATAGGTCAGGCCTTCGGCGGCCTCGTCACGCCCGCGCGGCGGCTCGGCCCTTTCCAGACCGGAGACGCGGACACGCAGACCGGCATGCTCGTCTGCGCATTCCTGCCAGTCGCCGATCACATTGGGCTCGCGCACGGTCCACCTCTCCAGTTCCGCGCCTAGTTTCCTATCTGCGCACGCAACAAAGTGTCAAATGCATGGAACCCCGCGTGGCCAGCGGATATGCCGTGCTTGATCACCGATCAAGCCGTGCACAGCGAGGATCCGCCGACGGACCGGAGGATCGCGATCCCGCACGTGTCACACATCACGTCCACCACCGGACCGGAGCCGGTGCCCGGGCCCCGTGCCACAGTGGCGGCTGGCACACTGCACGTTCATGACCACGATCACGCCCGCCCGCGCTCTAGTGCTGCTCGTCAGCGGACTAGTGTGCCTGACCACCGCGAGCGGGGCGCTGATCGGCGCGCTCTTCGGCGGTGCGCGGTTCGCCCTCGCCGCCGCGGCAGGCGCGGGCACGGCGGGCGCGCTCGGCGCTCTTTTCTTCCGCCGACGTGCACTGATGCACTTCGAGGCGGCCCGGCGTGAGGCCGGGATCCGCGGTTACGCCGAGGGAATCGCCCACGGGGTACTCCTCCACATCGCCGCGTACGAGGCCGCGGTCTTCCCGCGCAGCGGGCCCGAAGGGGTCACGCCTGAGGAGCGTGCCGCCCGGCGTACGGTCGCCTATCGGATGGCAGCGCTGGACGAGGTGCCTCGGCTGGTCCGGGAGGCCGCCGCGGACGCCCTCGCCGTGCTCGACGCGGCCGATCGCACCGGCGCCGACGAGGCCCTCGCCCAACTCGCGGCCGCCGTGCGGCAGGAGTACACCCGCCCCTGAGCCCCCGGGCGTTTCGCCGCTCGTCGCCTGCGCCGTGAGCACCCTGTGTCTCGGACGTGCGACGGACCGAACCATTCGACGCCTCGCGCAGGTTCATTCGACCGGCCGTTCGCACGTATGACCACTTCGACGACACACCGCGCGCGACGCCGCTGATGTGGCAGTCGACCGTGGACACTCGGTGATCGAGCCCGCGGCTTGGGAACCGCCCTCTTCCGGCGGAACGGCTCCTTGCCCTCTCACGGCCCGGGCCTGACCCGTGCCGTGCACCCACCGGGCAGCGCCGCCGCGAGATCGCGCACCTGAGCGAGGGCCGCGGCGACGGCCGGGCGGGCCGTGCCTCCGGCGCGTACGCAGGTGAGGAACTTGCGGTGCGGGTCGCCGGCGCAGCGGACGCGGGTGAGCGGAAGATGCGAGGGCAGCCGGGCGAGGCGCGGGATCAGGGCGACCCCGAGTCCATGGGCGACGAGATGGGCGGTCACGTCCCAGTCGAGCACGTGATGGACGATGTCCGGCGTGAAACCGGCCGCAGCGCACGCGGACAGCACATGGGGCCGACAGGGGCTATACGGCACCGGGGCGATCCAGGGCTCCAGGGCGGCGTCCGCAAGATCGACGCACGCGCGGCCCGCCAACTCGTGACCGTCGGGCACGACGAGGTCGAACGGGTCGTCCATCAGCGGCTGCTGCTCGAACCGGGCGTCCCCGCGTGGCGGATTGTGCGGGGTCACCTCGACGACGGCGAGGTCGGTTTCGCCCTCGAAGAGCAGGTCGAAGCTCTCTGGGACCCCCGCCTCCCGGACGTGCACGGACAGGCGGGGATGGTGCGCACGCAGCTGCGCCGCCATCGGGGCGAGGAGCTCCGCGATGGCCACCGGGAAGCCGCTCACGCGCAGCACTCCGCTCAGCTCCCCGTCATGGGCGCGCAGGTCGTGTTCGGCCTGCTCCCACCGCGTCTGGATGGCGTCGGCATGTGCCAGCAGACCCCGGGCGGCGGATGTGAGCCGTACGCCTCGGCCCTGTGGCTCCAGCAGATCGACACCGAGCTCCCGGGAGAGCTGGCGGATCTGCTGGGAGGCGGCGGACGTCGTGAAGTGCAGGGCGCGTGCCGCGGCGGTGACGGTGCCGTAGTGCGCGACGGCCCTGAGGACATGAAGTCGGCGCAGGTCAATCATGAAGCCCACGCTTCACGGTCATGTGGAGCAAGTCAACGTGGACATGAACAGCCGTGTGCGCCCACGCTGGTGGCATCGACAGGGTTTTGCCCGGACGGCAGAAGGGAGTCCGTCATGACCTGTGCACCCGCCCCGGCCTGCCCGCACTGCGGATGGCCCGACCACGCCGAACCCTTCCAGGTGCTCTCCCGGCACAACACGGCCGCCGGCCACGCGATGTGGACCCGCTGCGCCTGCGGCTCACTCCAGATGCGCCTCGTCGACGCGCGGGGCGTGCGTGTCGTCTCGCGCAGCCGGCCCCTGAGGCCCGTCCGGCACCCCTGCGGCCGGTGACGGGCGAACCGCCCGCCCGGACGCCGTCGTCGTTGCGACACACCCGTGGTTGAGCAAGCTCCCACCGTGCTGACGTAGCACAGGACATGGCAGCATTCATGGGCGCCGGGTGCGCGGGCGGCTCGGCCGGTTCACACACCGGGGAGCGCGGACGATGACGTACGAACAGCAGTCGCTCCGCGCGCGCGAGCACGGTGGACGTCCGGCGCCGCCCGGGACGTCCCGACCCGGTGCATCCTCGCCGGCGCGGTACGGCTCGGTCCGCCGGGCGCGGCTGCGGCGCCATCGGCGGCCGCTGCTCGTGCTCGCGGTGTTCGCGCTGCTGGCGCAGATGGTGTTCGCCATGGTCAGCACGGCCGTGCAGCAGACCCCGACCATCGACGAGCCCGTGTACGTGGGTACGGCGGTCGTATACGTACGGGAGCACAGCCTACGGTTCAACCCCGAACATCCGCCGCTCGGCAAGCTCATCATCGCGACCGGCACCGTCTTCGCGCATCCGCGTCTCGAGCCCGGGTTCCAGGGCGACCAGGAGCGGTTGGGCCGCCGACTGCTGTACGAATCGGGCAACGACCCATGGCGGGTGATGTTCTGGGCGCGGCTGCCGGTGATGGTGGTGACCCTGCTGTTCGGGCTGGTCGTCTTCGGCTTCGCGCGCGATCTCGTCGGTTCCGTGGGCGGACTGGCGGCACTGGCGCTCTACACGTTCTCACCCGACCTGATCACCCATGGCTCGCTTGCCACGCTCGACGTGCCCGCGGCGGGCTTTGTGGTGGCGGCGACGTGGATGGTGTGGCGGGCCCGGCGCAGACCGCTGCCGTACCTGGTGCTCGCCGGGGTGGCATCGGGCGCCGCGGTGGCCACGAAGATGAGCTCACTGCCCGCGGTGCCCGTGTTGCTGGCTCTGGCCGGGTGGTCGTACTGGCAGGCGTTGGGCGGCGGGCTCCCGAGGGCGCGTCGCACGATCCGTGCCCTGGCCGCCGTGCTCGGCGTCGCGGTGGTCCTCGTCGGTGTCGTGTGGGCCGTGTATCTCGCCGTCGACCCCCAGCTGCGCTGGACGACGCCTGCGAATGTGCCCCAGGTGCACGGCCTGCGCGGCCTGTTCATCGAGGGGCTGCCCTTCCCCGACGCATTCCGCGACGGGATGCGTATCCAGTTCGGCTTCGAGAGCGCCACGTGGCGCGGCTATCTGTTCGGCCGGCTCTATTCCGGCTCCCTCTGGTACTACCTGCCGGCCGCCCTGCTGGTGAAGACGCCGCTCGGCATGTCGGCTCTGTGGCTCGCCGGTACCGCGGCCCTGACGGCGGTGCCCCGGTTGCGCGCCGCCGCTCCGTATGTGCTGATCCCCCCCGCGGTGCTCCTGGCCGCGGCCATGCTGGGAGCACGCGACCTCGGCGTGCGGTATGCGATCTTCGTGCCGGTCTTCTTCGCCGTCGCCGCCGCTTGTGTGCTCGCGCTGCGGCGCCGGTGGGCGTACGCCGTGACGGCGGTTCTTGTCGTGTTCGTCGCGCTCAGTTCGCTGCGGACATACCCGTACTACCTGCCGTACTCCAACGAGGCGTTCGGCGGTCCCGCAAAGACACACCTGCGGCTGCACGACTCGAACGTCGACTGGGGGCAGGATCTCGGCCGGCTGGCCGACCGGCTCCGCGAGCGCTACCCGGGGACCAAGGACGTCTGGCTCGTCTACAAGGGCAGCGGCGTGCCCTCCTGGTACGGCATCCACGGGCATGACCCGCTCCAGGTGCCCCCGAGCAGGGTGCACGGGCTGCTCGTCGTCTCCGACACGTCGATCGCCAAGGCCGAGGGCCGCCTCGCGCAGCTGATCCACGGCAGCAAGGCGATCGACGACGTCGGTCACTCGATCACCATCTTCCGGCGGC
>NZ_JAYWVC010000367.1:0-4708 GCF_036281785.1 Streptomyces chiangmaiensis
TTACCCGCTGAAGGTTTGCATCCGGACGCCGGTCAGCATGGTGGTGATCCCGGCGTCGCTGAGGATCTCGTTGATCGGCTCGGGGTACTTGGCGTCGCGGTCACGGGTGTGTGAATTTCACTGCGGCGAGTTGTCCGGAGTCCTCCAGGTCCATGAGCAGGTTGCGGACGGCCTGGGTGACCCAGGCGTGCGTCGGGTGGGCGGTTGTGCCGAGAACGCGGATGCGCCTACTGGTGTGATGGATCGCGGCGAGGATGTACTGGCGCTCGCCGGTGAGGGTGACGGTCTTGATGAAGTCCATTGCGAGGATGGCCTGGGCCTGGGATTGGAGGAAGTCTGCCCAGGTGGCCGTGGTCCGCTGCGGGGCGGGTTCGATGCTGTCGGTCTTGAGGATCTCCCAGAGGGTAGAGGGCGCCATGCGGATGCCGAGGAGGGCGAGTTCGCCGTGGATGCGGCGGTAGCCCCAGGAGGGGTTCTCGGCTGCGAGGCGGAGGACAAGGCGGCGGATCGAGGCGAGGGTGTGCGGACGCCCCGGCCTGCGGTTCACGCTCACACGGGCGTGACGGTGCTTCACCAGGTTGCGGTGCCAGCGCAGGACGGTGTCCGGGGTGACCAGGAGCTGGAGCCGGCGCAGTGTTGCGCGGGCAACGTCGACAACAGTGCGGCGAGGAACGTCCGGTCCTCGGCTCGGAACCGGGGACGCTGGTACCCGAGTTGCCGGTGCAGGACGGCAAGCTGGTGACGCAGGGCGAGGATCTCGGTGTCCTTCTCGTGGTCGGTCATCGGCAGCAGCCGCAGCGCTGCGAAGGCGTGGGAGACAGCGAGGTAGGCGAAGCGGGCCAGCACAAGTAGCGATCATGCCGGACGGCGAGGGGTCATGAGCAGGCGAGGGCTGAGCTGCGCGGATGCAATTTCCGGCACCCGCAGGGCTGTGGTGTCTCGTCGGGGGTGCGGCCTCGGATCCGCCGGAGGTACGACCGGGTCCCTGATCCTCGTTGCTCCCCCGCGAGGGGTGTACGCGGGGCGCAAATGAGCGGTCGCATGCAGGACCCCGCGCCTTCATTGGCCTCGCGTCTGCCGTGACGGTACATGATACCGAGCAGTATGTGAACACCTTGAGTCCTCCCCGCACATCAAGAGGTGTGCACCGTGTCCCGCTCGGAAATGAGGCTCTTCGGTCGCTTCTCGACTTTCGCAGTCAGGCAGCAGGCGGAGGCCCAGGCGTGCTGGACTCGCAGGATTTCGGCCGCTGTTGGGGCTTCGGCTCGAAGAGGATTAAGGACTCAGATCAAAATGAGGGAATGACGGTTGGTCAGCTGCCGTTGCTGTTGGCAGGTTCAAGACAAGGAAGCATGTGACGGCAACAGGCAATACGAAGCGCAATCCGTGGGAGGTCGAGGACGAGTTGTGGGAGCGGATCGAACCCGTAGTGCCTCAAAATGGCTTCACCTGGTTTGACCTGCGGCGTTACGTCTTGATCAGCTTGCTCGGTGGTACTCGTTGATCAGGCCGGTGACGGCTTGTCGGCGTTCGATCCGGGTGGCGGGGAGGGGGATGACGTTGGGGTCGTCGAGGGGGGCGAGTTGTTCTCGGCCTTGATGGGGCCGGTGCCGGTTGAAGTGGGTGGCGTACTCGTGGAGGATCTTCTCGGCGTGGCCGCGGTCGCAGATCAGGAGCCGGTCGGTGCACTCCTCCCGCGCGGAGCGCACGAAGCGTTCCGCGTGGGGGTTGCAGTTCGGGCTGCGCCGCGGGATCTTGGTCACGGCGATGTCCTCGCTGGCGAAGACGGCGTCGAACGCGCTGGTGAACTTGGTGTCGCGGTCGCGGATAAGGTGGGTGAACTCGTCAGCACGGTCGCCGAGTTGCCACAGGAGTTGACGGGCTTGCTGGGTGGCCCAGGCGGCGGTGGGGTGGGCGGTGACGCCGAGGATGTGCACGGTGCGGGTGCGGACCTCCATGACGAACAAGGCGTACAGGCGCTGCAGGCCGATGGTGTCCACGTGGAAGAAGTCCGTTGCGAGCAGGCCGCTGGCCTGGGCTTTGAGGAACGCCGCCCATTCGCCACGGATCGACTGGCGCCTCGGGGCGGGTCCCAGGCAGGCCTGGCGCAGGATGCGGCGGACGCTGGCCGCGCTGATCCTGTGGCCGAGACGGCGTAGTTCGCCGTGGATGCGGCGGGCGCCCCAGCGGGGGTTCTGGACGCCGAGCCGGATGATCAGGTTGTACAGTTCCTCGGTTATCGGTGGACGTCCCGGCGATGCTGGCTGTGTCCACTTCTCCTTGACCAGCCGCTGGTGCCAGGCGAGCAGGGTGCGCGGAGACACGATCCGGTGGCCGCGCAGGATCCCCGGCAGCAGCCGGGCCAGGGCTGCGAACACGGCGCGGTCCGGCCAGGTCGGCTTCGGGGCATTGATCTGGCGACGCAGCACTGCGACCTTGTGCCGGAGAATCAGTATCTCGGCGTTCTTGGCTGCGGAGGACCGGCACAGTAGAACCTGCCAGGCGAAGATCCTGGTGGCGAGTAGGTAGATCATCCGTACGAGCACAGGCCCCGATGATGCCGGACGGTCGTCCGGTCGGACACATCGGGCGAGGTCGGCGACTGTGAAGGGGTTTTGAAGCAGTACGGGGCCGCTTCCTCCGGTGATGTGCCCTGAGCAACTGCGCGGCGCTCGTAGGATGGCGGCTGTGGCCATCTCGAAATCGCGTAAGAGCAAGTCCTCACGTTCTGCCGGTAAGGCGGGCCGTTCGGGTAATCCCGCCCGCCGGGCGGAGCAGGCGGCCGAGGCGGAAGCGGAGAGGCTGGGGCGGCGCGTTGTCGCCCCCGGGCGGGAGGCTTCCGGGAGCCTTTTCGGTGGATTCGCCGAACACCGGCGTGCGTTGGACAAGAAGAGGATGGCGGCAGCGGCCCGCGATGTCCGGCCCGTCATCGCCGATCTGGTCTCGGCCGGCCGGTCGGTGTCCTGGGTCGAGGACGAGCTGTGCCGTCGTCTGGGTCAGGTGCTGGCTGCGCAGGACGCGGCCGATGACGCGCGGCGTGCGGCAGGGGCTCGTGAGATCCTCGAGTCCTACAGTCCGGACCAGTTGGCCGAGGCCCTGATCGATGCCGTCGTGCTCGCGGCCTCGCAGACGGGCGCGGCCGCGGGCGAGTTGGTGGAACGGGACGGGCTCGGGCGACTGCTGTGTGCCCTGGCGCGGATCGTTCCGTACCCCGCGGCCGAGACTCCCCAGCAGGCTGTTGAGGATCTCCCGGACCGCGCAGCGCTGCTCTCGGCTGCCTCGGCCGAGACCTCCCCGACCGGTTCGGCGTTGTGGTGCCGCAATGTCTATGGCACCCGGTTCGCGATCACCGCCCCGTTCGCCGGGGCGGACGGGCCCGACCGGTGGTACCTGTGGGACGTCGACGCCTGCGGTGACCGGGCGTACACCGTCGGCGCCGGGTACTTCGCCGATGCCGACCAGGCGCTCGCGTCCTGGCGGGAGGCAGTCGGCCTGGAGACCTCGGCCGAAGCCGTCCTCGAGCCGGTCTCCGATCCGCGCCTGGCCGAGCTACTGCTGCCGGGCCCGCCTGACTTCTTCCACCCCGGCGGGGAGTCCGAGGCGCAGTACGCGGAGTTCCATCGTTCCCGCCGCCTCGCCCAGGAGCTGCGTCACACGGACTTCCTGGACGGCATCGCTGGGAAAAGCAAAGCAGCCTCGGCCGTCCGTGCCCAGCCGGTCGACAAGAACACCTGGATCGCCGAATTCGCGGCATGGCGGGCTGAGCAGCGGCCCGGGGCCGACGCGGTTTCCGTCAGCTACTCGGTCGGTGACGGTGACGGGCCGCTCACCGAGGCGGAGCTCTATCGGGAGCTTGCCGACAGCTGGTGCTCGAGCGAACTTCCCGAGCTGTCCTACGGCTGCTCCCCACACCGGATCGCCCTAAGGGCTGCCGCGATCCGCGACTTCTACACCGACGACTTCGCCGCGGCGCTGCTCGGGCTCGTCCCGGACGTGGCGGCCTGGCTGACCGAGCGTGCCGGGCTGGCGGTGTGGCATCGCGGGCGCGTCCTGAGCTACGCCGAGGGTGCTTCCTCGCTCGAGGTGGACCTGGGCTTCCGCGCGGACAGCGACCTTGCTGCGCTCCACGAGTAGCCACCGTCGCGTTGCCCCATCCGCATCCCTGTAGGGTTCCAAAAGTCTCGCACACGCTCTGACCTGGGCGTTCGCCAAATATGCTGATCCTGCTCAGGCGGTGCCCTGGTAGTCGTTGATCAGCCCGCCGGGGACGTCGTGGCGTTGGATCCGCTGCGTGGGGAACGGGATGACGTTGGTGTCGTCGGAGGGGGCTCGAAGCTGCAGTGCTCGGTGGGGACGGCCGGTGTCGTAGTGGCTGGTGTACTCGGCGAGGACGTGCCGCAGGTGTTGCTCGTTGCGGGCCAGCAGTCGGTCGGTGCACACGGCTCGTACGGTGCGTATGAACCTCTTGGAGTGGGCGTTCATCGGGCGAAGTCGACGAGTTCGGCACGCTTGCCGATGTTCAAGGCATCCCTTAAATTGGTGGCTGTTGGTGGAGCTGAGAGGAGTCGTTTTGACTTGGGCAATCAAGGTCACCGACGAGTACGCCGCGTGGTTCGGTGTCTTGATCAAGGAGGATCTTGGTTCCGCTTCGCTGGTCGCTCAAGCCGTCGCGGCCTTGCGGGAAGCGGGCCCCACGCTGGGCCGCCCG
>NZ_JAYWVC010000368.1:0-4700 GCF_036281785.1 Streptomyces chiangmaiensis
TTTTGCCCTCGCAGCCTTCGCACGGGCCGCGCGTCCGGTGCGAAGGCTGTGGCACGCCTACTCTCCCAGCGGAACCGAACAGCACTAGGCGCTTCGCCATAACTCCAGCCTCGCCCTCGGGCGCCGGATGCGCATGCTCCTCCATCAGCGCGATGCAAGGCGGCTTCCGTCATGCATGCCCACCCGTATGGCAGCGCCGGGTGGCCGTCGTCCTGCTGCCGGATCAGGCTGGGCGTGGCGCCGCGCGGCCTGGTGTCCCCCTGAGCTCAGGCTGCCGGAAGTCCACGCAGGGCACGCCTCCCACCCTTTCTGGCATCCGAGTGGGAGGCGTGCCCATATGATCAGATGCCTCGGAACGCCGGTTGAATGAAATACGCGGAGGCCCGTGCCGACTCCACGGCGGGAGCCCCATTGGGGCGGGAGCGCGGTGCTCACCGGTCTTCTGCCGTTCCCGGAGTTCGTGGATGCTACCGGCGGTGATGGTGCCGTCTTGCTCCTTGCCTCGCAGTGGGGACATACGAGCCGGGCGTTGCGCCCGTAGCGGCAGGTGAGCTCCCGGCAGCGGGCGCACGGGCCGACCTGTGCCGGTGTGCAACCCAGCATATGGAGACCCAATCGCCGCCTACCAGGCTAGGAGTTGTCTTCAAATGTCACGCCCACATCAGGAGCGAGGCGAGGGTGACGGCCGCTTGGTAGGACTCGGCGATCTCGTAGCGGGTCGCGATGCCACGCCACTGCTTGAGGCGGTTGAAGCACCGTTCCACGACGTTGCGCTTCCCAATAGGGATGTCAAGCCGGGTGAGTGACGGGGGTGTGACGGTGTAGTCCCGTCGGTCACGGATCAAGGCCCACAGGACGTTGACGCGCCTCCGTGCGAGGGCGAGGACGGCCTGGACGTGGTGTTTGCCCCGGCGCGTTTCCTGTCGTAGAAGCGGCGGGAGTTGGGATCGCACCGGATGCTGACCATGGCGGATTGGTAGAAGACGCGTTGCAGGCGTCGGTGATATCGCTTGGGCCGGTGGAGGTTGCCGCTGACCTGTCCGGAGTCGCGGGGTGCGGGAGCCACCCCGGCGAACGTCGCCAGCCGGTCGGCGGTGGGGAAAGCGTCGATGCCGCCGCCGGTGGCGGCGAGGAACTCGGCGCCCAGGATCGGCCCGATACCCGGCATGGATGTGATCACGTCGGCGAGTTCGTGCTCGCGAAACCGGCCCTCGATTAGCTTGTCCATCTCGGTGATCTTCTCGGTGAGGGCCATCACCTCCTTCGCCAAGGTATGCACCATCTTCGCGATGGCCTTCTCACCGGTGACGGCGGTGTGCTGCCGCTCGGCGGCCTCGACCGCCTTGGCCGCCAGCGCCTCGGGCCGGTAGACCTTCCGGTTGCTCAACCAGGTCAATGCTCGTCAGCAACGCTGTGAGCCGGCTGACGGTCCGCGTGCGGTCCGCCACCAAGTCGGAACGGTGCTCGGTGAGCAGCCGCAGCTCGATTGCGGTCTCATCGCCGGGCCGGATCGGCTGCAGGTCCCGGCGCATCCGGGCTTGATCCGCGATCACCCGCGCGTCGCGGGCGTCAGTCTTGCCCACGCCGCGGTAACTGTCGGTGGCCCGGTTGACCGCGATCCCGGGGATATAGAGCAGCTCCTGGCCGTGGCCGAGCAGCAGCTCGATCAACAGGGCGGGCTCGCCCCCGGCCATGTCCACAGCCCACGTGGTCCTGTCGCCATCGGCTATCTCCAGCACATCCTTTCAGATCGAGGAGTTCGGTCTCGTCGTTGGCCACCCGGCGCGACAGGAGGGTGTCGCCCTCGGCATTCAAGACCAGGCAGTGATGGTGGGTCTCGCCCCTCGGCCCCCGCCCATATCCGGCTCATCGCGCTTCGGCTTCGTACCGCTCGCAGGCCTCGTTCACGGCGCGCTGCCAGCTGCGCGGCGCACCGCCGTGCTCACGGGCGAGCTATGCCAGTCCGCGGCTGTGTCCGCCGGCCTTGCGCAGCGCATCCAGCGCGACCGTGACGGCCCGCTCGCGCTGCTCCCGGCCCGGCCCGCCCCGGTTCGCAGGTCTGGCGAGCTTCCTCTGGTCCGGCAGCCCCGGTTGGCCGGGCCAGGCCCGGGCTGCTGGCGCGGGCAGCTTTGGAGCGGGCCACGGACTCGTCCGTTCGCCCACCCAGGCAGAAGGCGACCACCGTGCCGAATCGTCCGGCCGTCGACGGGGTCATGGGTTCGGGTGCGAGAGCGCCTTCAGTCTCCATCCACTGCCGCTGCATCCCTCGTGCAGTGGCGGGAACCGGTGGCCCTTCACGTTGGTGCTGTACTTATGGCGCTGCCCGCAGTCGCACTCGTAGATCCCCGACTGAGGTACCACCTCGCCCGGGTGGTACAGCTTCTCGCTGCTCTCGCTCATACAGCCAGATATAGAAGCCAGACGAGCCGGCCGCCCCTCGCGAGACGCAGCCAGGTGAGCCTGTGCCCGACCACGGCGACCACTGTCGCCGCCTGAGACCATCGAAGACCATGGGCTAACACTCCCGACCCACACGGCGCAGCGGCAGCGACACGCCTGTCACGATGCCTTGCCGGAAGACCCCTCACTCTGCTCGGCTTCGTACCGCTCGCGGGCCTCGTTCACGGCGCGCTGCCAACTGCGGGGGACACCGCCGTGCTCGCGGGCCAGCTGCGCGGCCAGCCCGCGGCAGTCGGCGCTGGCGTTGAGCAGCACGGTGAGGCTGACGCGTTCCGCCGGCAGGCCCGGCTGGGCGGCGAGCACGTCGCCCGCGACGCGCACCAGTGCCTGGTAGACCGTGAGCAGTGCGTAGACCTCCTGCTCGATCCCGGGGACCGTCCTTGAGCGCAGTACACGCCCGGCCAGGATGGTCGATTTCAGCGAGAAGTAGCAGGTCTCGGCCTGCCATCTGCGGTGATACAACACGATCAGCTCGTGGGTGGGATAGCGGTCGGCGTCCAGGAGGCTGGTCATCAGCCCAGCTCGGTGCGGCGGGTGCCGTCGGCCAGCGTGACGGTCATCCGGGCTTCGACGATGCGGACATCGAGCCTGCCGTAACCGCGTCCCGCCTGGTACTTCCCGGCGCAGATGGTGGTCAGGTAGGAGCCGTCCGCCGGCAGCGGGCGGCGCATGGTGGGGCGCCGCTTGCGGGTCGAGCGCATCAGGAAGGATGCGCCGGTGCCGGTCACCGCGTGGAGGAAGTCGAATGCGTCGTAGTAGGCGTCGGCAGCAGCACCATCGAGGCATCCAGCTGGTCCAGCAGGCGGCGCGCGTACCCGAGCTCACCGGTCGTGTCCGGGTCGAAGGCCGCGCCGATCAGGGCGCGGGTGCCGCACTCGACGAGCGCCACCAGGCGCAGGAGGGGATAGCCGAACTCCAGGACCGGTCCGCCGTGCTTGGGGAAGTGCCAGGTCACCTTCTCCTCGTCGGGGATGCTGAGGGTGGTGCCGTCCACAGCGACCACCCGCAAGCCGCGGTAGAAGGAGCCGGTCTGGGCCCGGGTGGCCACCGGACCGGCGAGGATCTCGAACAGCCGGTGCAGCGGGGCACTGCCCAGCCGACGGCGGGCCCGCGAGAGGGAGGAGGCACATGGCCGTGCCACCGCGACGCCGTACAGCCCTGTCCCGAGCTTGTTCCACACCGCCCGACGAGCGCTCGAAGAAGACAAGGGCGAGCACGAAGTACACCACCACCCGCGCCGGCAGCAGCCGCACGCGTCGTTCGCGTGTGCCCGTCTCTTCGAGGACCGCGTCGACCAGCTGAGGGTCGATGACCTGCGTCAACTCCCCCAAGTGCCCGGGAACGTAAACATCGTGGGCTGACGCCACGGGTGGCGGGGTGGCAGAACGCCGCGGCAACGGGACCTCCGGTACAACGATCTCTGGGCTCGACACCACAGGGATCTACCAGGGGTCCCGTTCTCTCGTTCACGGACTTGACCAAGCGCCGGACCGCGTAATGCAACGGTGTTTGCACGTCGCGGGACACCATCCGAGCAACGCTGCGCACGTGCGGGAGGCCAGTCCCGTGGCTCGGGGTGTCGGTCGGTTCACTGCCGCGCGAAGTGGTGATCAGCATCCCGGAAGTTGCCGCGCATCAGCAGACACCGGTCGCCGTGGGGCGAACGGTGTCTGCTGCCGGAGGCCGAACGTGGCCACGGCCCGTGCCGGTCGGCGCCGCTGGGGTCCGTGGCGATCACCCGTGGCTGCCGGTGTCGGCCGACTGGTTCATACCGTGCTCAGGCGCATGGCTGCCGTGATGACGGTGGAGCGTGCCTGGTGGCGGCGTTCGTAGTCCATGACCCGGATCGCGAGGGCGGGGTCGGCGTCCTTGCGCAGCCGGGCGCGGATCTCGTTGACGTTCATGTCGTCGTAGTCCGGCCAGGGATGGGACAGGGCTGCGATCTGGTCCAGAACGGCGGCGCGGCCGGCGTTGGCCCGTTCGAAGGCTTCGACCTGGGAGAGCTGGGCGGGCGACAGCCCCGGCAGCCGGGCGGCGATCTGGTCGTCGGTGAGCTGCTCGTAGTCAGAGATCGGCAGTTCGTCAGCCGCGACGGGCCGCTCGGCGGCCGGGGCACCCGCGGCGTCTTCGAGACCGCGGTCCAGCGTGTCCAGGAATGCCTCGCTGTCCGCCCGGATGGTGCCGAGCAGTTCCGCGTCGTAGACATCGTCGGCCCGCTGGGCGATCCGCTCGCCGGTCCG
>NZ_JAYWVC010000369.1:0-4657 GCF_036281785.1 Streptomyces chiangmaiensis
GTCTGTTTGCCCAGCTCGCGACAATGTAGATATTGCAGCAACGCTGCGGCTGTCGCTCTGGGTGGCGTCCTCCGTAGGATCGCAGCATGCCAGCCGACGAACGCGTGACCAGGTCTTCGTTTTCCGACCGCATCCAGCCGATTTTCACTCCTCGCGCGATGCCGCTCCTTCCGCGCCGGATCTGGTCGGATGAGGACTGGAGGCGCATTCAGCTCGGTTACTACTCGCGAGACATGGACGAGAAGTGGGATGTCTTCGCTGAGGATGATGTCGTCTTCCTGCACCGAAGCTGGACGGGCAACGGGGTCTTCGAAGCGACCTTCGCCCCGGCCGATGGCGGTGGTTGGCAGATCGCCGAGGCCGTGGCGGAACGCGACCCGGAGCGCTATCGCAGCGACGACGACGAGTATGACTGCCTGATGCTTGAGCTGGTGCTCAGCGGGATCGTGCTCGGCGAGCCAGCACAAGAACTCCGCAGGAAATTCATGGAGTTGGTTCGAAAGAGGTCGGGGAAGGCGGATGTTCCTCCTGGGCTCGTGCAGCACAGCGCCCTGGGTCTGCGTTCGGATTCGTAGATCGCCGCTTGTCGATCAGCTGAGCTGAAGGTTCTCAGCCCAACCTCGGTGGGTGAGCTCGCGCCGAAGGTCGAGGTTCTCGCCGTGGGCCTGTTCCAGTGCATCCCGCAGAGCCTCGACTTCCTGGCGATGCTGCTTCTTCAACCGGGTGATCTGGCTCGTCAGCGCGAGGACGAGAGTGCTCTCGGTGTCTGCGAGGGGAGTCGGTGCGGGGACCGGACGTGCTTGGGCCCGCAGACGTTCGATGCGCCTCCGCAGGTCGGGGTGGTTATAGAGGAAGGCGTGGGAGACGCCGGCCTCCCTCTTGGCCTGGGACTTCGCCTTCGCGGCGGTGGCGAGGGTCTGGGTGCGCTTGACGCGGGCGTCGGTCATAGCCGGGTCCTTCGGTGACGGTCGAGATCGAGAGCGAGCGGGACAGGCGCGGTGGGGGCAGTGCCGCAACCAGCGCCTTGGACCGGGCACCCGGGCTTTGAGCGGATGGTGTCCAGCAGTTTCGTCAGGGCCGCATGTTCGGCCCGTCGTTGCAGGAGCCAGACGTTGTCCTCGGGCATCGGACGGCCGTGTCGCTCCCGGAAGCCGGTGGTGGCGCGGTCGATCAGGGCCGCCGTCTCGGCCAGCCGTTCCAGGGCGGGCTGGTGGGTGGCGTCGGTGACGAAGACGGAGCAGGTCAGGCAGGCGTTTCCCTTGTCGCAGGTCTGCAGCGGAGGCAGCAGGCACCAGCCGTGGGGCAGGAACCGGTCGGCGCGGTTGAACAGGTGGAGACTGTCGTGGTCGTCGCGGGAGAAGACAACCTGGGTGCCGTCCACCCTCAGCTTCGCGGTGGCCAGGAATGCCTGCTCGGCGTGTTTCTGGCGGGCGGCGACGTAGTGCATGGTCATCGGCGGGGTGGCATGCCCGGCATAGCGCATCAACACGTGGACGGGCAGGCCGAGTTCGGCGAGCCGGGTCAGCTTGGTGTGGCGGACGCGGTGGGTGTGGCTCAGTCCGACGGGCTTGCTCTTGCTGTCGGTAATCTTCACGATCTTGCTGAACTCGCGGAGTATCCAGTTGTAGGTGCCCGATGGGTAGGCCTTGTCGCCCTGGCGGTTGCCGGATCGCTGCATGAACAGGTGGCGTGGGGTGATGCCGGGGAAGTGCTCGCGAATCCAGTGCCGTTGTTCCTCGATGACCGCGACGACCTCGGCGTCGACGAGGATGTTGTCCGGCGCGATGTCGACCTTGCTCTGTGCGTAGTGGAAGCGGGCGATCTGTTCGCCCTCGGCGGCGTCGACGGCCCGGTCGGGGACCGGGGAGAGGCAGTCGAACCGGCTGGTGCGGATCTCGCTGTACCGCCGTCCTCAGTGGCATCCGGATGCCCCAGATGAACTCAATCATGGAACGGTGGGTGCAGGCCTGCCGCCGAGAACTGCTCGACCGCACACTGATCTGGGACCAGCGCCATCTCCTGTACGCCCTGCGCGAGTTCGAGTCCTTCTACAACGAGCACAGGCGCATCAGGGCCTCGCGAACGCCTGCCCTCTCCGTCCGCTACCCGCTCCGATCGGTGATCCAGAGCGGATCGCGCGCCTCGACATACGACGACGCCCGCGACTCGGCGGCACCCTGAACGAGTACGCGCATGCGGCCTGACCAGCCTGGATGAGGTGTTCGGCAAGCTCAGGGTCGCTGGATGAGCTGCACGCGCCTGAATGGCAGGACGTGCACGAGCGCGGTGCTGTCGCGGAGTTGCGTTCCCAGGTGGCCGCGGTCCAGAAGGAGAACGCTCCTGACTGGACTGCTTGTACCGACCGCCCACCCGGTACGTGCTCCTGTTCCAGCAACTCCACGCAGCTCAGGCCGTCGAGCCGCTCCTCCAGCCGCCCTGCCCGCTCCTGCTGTTGAACGGCGGGCCGTCGGCCACGAGGCACCCACGGGCCGCCGAGCTGGTGCTCCCTACTGCCAGGCCCCGACCAGGTCCTCCGGTCCCCAGTACGCGGCCAATGGCAGACCGCTACTGACGCCGCTGCGGGAGACCGCGACCAGCGGCGTATCCGGGTCGGCACCGGGCACGGCGAGCATGTCCCGCACCAAGGCGTCGTACTCGTGCCGCCCGAACGGGCGGTCCTCCAGCCATTTGATCGAGCCCAGGAAGTGCACCATGCCGGCCACGGGCTCACGGTCTGCGCCCACCAGATCGATCTCCGGGTTGTTCTGCCGGTTCCACCAACCGCCCACCGCCTCGGTCGCAGGCCAGCGGTCATCGGGCAGCAGCCGCTCCAGCGAGGCGCGGATCAGCGGTTCCACGGCCCGCCCTCGCCAGGTGGTCCAGGAGCGCTCTACGCGCTCCAGCGCCAAGTCTCCCCGGCCGCGCTCGATGAGCGGAATCCCGCGCTGCAGGAAGGCGAGCCAGAACCGCAGGTAGGGATCGGCGATGCGGTAGCGCTTGTTCTTGCTGTCCGGCTTCGCGGACAGCGGCAGGTCGGTGGCGATCACCCGCTTGGCCTGCAGGGTATTGAGGAGGGGGGACAGCGTCCCCGACGGCAGCGCCCCCGCACCGCCGGCCTGCGCCGCGATCGTCGAGAAGGTGCGCTCGCCGCTGCCCACCGCCTCCAGCACCGCCCGCGAGTGCGACGCCTCGGGGAACTCCCCCAGTAGCGTGAGCTCACCGGCCACCAGCAGCGGGGAGAGCGGATTGGCCACCGCCTCGCGTAGGAAGTCCCCACGCGTCATGCCCGGCCTCCACGACTGAACGATCTCCGGGAACCCGCCGGTGATCAGCAGCGCATCCACCGCCTCTGCCGCGCCCAGCCGGGTCATCTCCTGCACGTCGGCCAGGTGCAGCGGCTGTACGGTCATCTTGGCCGCCCGCCCGAAGAACGGCCGACCGTGTGACTGCAGTGCCTCCATCACCGACATGTCGCTGCCCACCAGTACCAGCAGCACCGGCTTGCCGGACAGGTGCCGGTCCCAGATGGTCTGCAGTGCCCCCTCGAATTCCCCATCCTGCTCCACCAACCACGGCACCTCGTCGATCACCGCGATGCTTGGAGCATCGTCTGGCAGGGCCACCGCCAGCTGCCGCAGTGCCTGGTTCCAGTCCGCCGCCTGCAGCCCCGCCACCAGTTCCGCACCGGCCAGCGGCGACTGGCCGACGGCGGCTGCGAAGTCCGTCCGCTCGGCTACCGGGTTCCGGCCCCGCGTCGCCTGGAACACCACGTACGGGAGCCCGGAGCGGTCGCAGAACTCCTGCACCAGCCGTGACTTCCCCACCCGCCGCCGGCCCGTCATGATCACAGCCCGCCCCCGCGTGGCCCCCGTACCCTCCGCCACCGCCTCCAGCTGCCGCGCGAGCAGCTTCAGGTCGGCCGCTCTGCCCTTGAACTCCATCGCCACCCCACTCCGAGAAACATAGATTTCATCTTACGTAGATTGAATTTTACTTAGGACAGCCTACCTCGGTTCGGATGGGTACTGAACCGCGACCATGCGGCCCGGCTCCCTCACCCGGCCAAGCGCGGCACCAGCCGCGCCCGCCCTTCCACCGCCACTCACGCACAGACCCCGCAGGTCAGCCTGCACGGATGACCAGTCATGCCGTTCGGCTCCTGCCGTGCCACTAACCTGCGGTCAGCCTCGCCTAGGCAGCGTCGCAGGTCAGCAGCGCGTAGTCGTTCGTCGACGGCGCTCGTGGTGGTGCGTCCCCGGGCACTGAGAAAACCGAGCCGGGAAACCTCTCTCGGGCTGAGGAAGACCCAGGTCGTCGTGGCTGCGGTGGTCGGTGTGTGTTAAGCGCGAAGTAGCGCAAGGCTGCGAACTCGGCTTCGATCTGAGAGCCTCGTGGCGGCCGTCACAGATGGCGCGTGTGGCGGCGGCGATGCTGGGGTGTCCAGGGACTTGGACGATGGTTCGCAGCCGGTCGGGTGGGGGACGCGGTCCCAGCGGTCGGCGAGAGCGGCGACGAGCGCCAGGCCGGGCCCGCCGGTCGGAGTGGATCGGGTCGGCGTCCGCCGGGGGATGCCGTGGGCACAGGTCCCCGTGGGCGTCGCTGATCTCGATGCGGAGGCAGCGTCTCGAAAGCATCGCTGAACCCACCTTTGCGGGCG
>NZ_JAYWVC010000037.1:0-49387 GCF_036281785.1 Streptomyces chiangmaiensis
GACGCGTCCTCCTTGCGGACCGACAACAGCTCCTCCAGTTGCTCCTCACGGGCCTGGGCGGCCACGAACAGCAGCTCGTCACCGGCTTCCAGGGAGTCCTCCTGGCACGGTGTCAGCACGCGGGTGCCACGGATGATCGTCACCAGGGACGTGTCCTCCGGCCACTGCACGTCGCCCACCTGTGTGCCGGCCAGGGCCGACTCCGGGGGCAGGGTTAGCTCGACCAGGTTCGCGTCACCGTGGCTGAAGCGGAGCAGACGGACCAGGTCGCCGACGCTCACCGCCTCCTCGACCAGTGCCGACATCAGGCGCGGCGTGGACACTGCGACGTCCACCCCCCACGCCTCGTTGAAGAGCCACTCGTTCTTGGGATTGTTGACGCGGGCGACGACGCGCGGAACGCCGTACTCCGTCTTCGCCAGCAGGGACACGACCAGGTTCACCTTGTCGTCGCCCGTCGCGGCGATCACCACGTTGCAGCGCTGCAGCGCCGCCTCGTCCAGGGAAGTGATCTCGCAGGCGTCGGCCAGCAGCCACTCCGCCTGGGGGACGCGCTCGACCGAGATCGCGGTCGGCGCCTTGTCGATCAGCAGGACCTCGTGACCGTTCTCCAGGAGCTCGCCCGCGATCGAGCGGCCCACGGCACCGGCTCCGGCAATGGCGACCCTCATCAGTGACCGCCCTCTCCTTCAGGCCCCTCGGCGAACGCCGCCTCGACCTTGTCGACGTCGTCCGTCCGCATCATCACGTGTACCAGGTCGCCCTCCTGGAGCACCGTCTGCGAGGTGGGCAGAATCGCCTCACCCAGCCTGGTCAGGAACGCCACCCGGACGCCAGTCTCCTCCTGCAGCCGGCTGACCTTGTGGCCGACCCACTTCGTCGAGGCGTGCACCTCGGCGAGCTGGACGCCGCCGGTGGGGTCGCGCCACAGCGGTTCGGCGCCCGACGGAAGCAGCCGGCGCAGCATCTGGTCGGCCGTCCAGCGGACCGTGGCGACGGTCGGGATACCGAGCCGCTGATAGACCTCGGCACGGCGAGGGTCGTAGATACGGGCCGCGACGTTCTCGATCCCGAACATCTCGCGGGCCACGCGGGCCGCGATGATGTTCGAGTTGTCACCGCTGGAGACGGCGGCGAAGGCGCCGGCCTCTTCGATGCCCGCCTCGCGCAGGGTGTCCTGGTCGAAGCCGACCCCGGTGACACGACGGCCGCCGAACCCGGAGCCCAGTCGTCGGAAGGCGGTAGGGTCCTGGTCGATCACGGCGACCGTGTGCCCCTGTTGCTCCAGGGTCTGGGCGAGAGCGGAGCCCACTCGTCCGCAGCCCATGATGACGATGTGCACGACCGTCCTTCCGATGTCAATGGTCATGGCTCGGCCGAAACGCCAAGGACAGGGTCTCAGACCGCCGACCAAGCTACACACGCACGGTCCGCATGGGGCACCCCTGTGCACGCGTGCCGGGCCCTTCGTGCGATCAGCGGCCGCGGATGACGATCTCCAGCCCGGCCCTCCTTCGTTGTGACGTGTGAGGCAGATCCATGTCGGCGGGTGGAGTGCGTCCGGTTCGAGCTTTACGATCCTCTCTTGTGTCCAAACTGACCGACGTGCCCAAACGGATCCTCATCGGGCGCGCCCTGCGCAGTGACCGGCTCGGGGAAACGCTCCTGCCCAAGCGCATCGCGCTCCCCGTCTTCGCCTCCGACCCGCTCTCCTCCGTGGCCTACGCGCCGGGCGAGGTGCTGCTGGTCCTGTCCATCGCGGGGGTGTCGGCCTACCACTTCAGCCCCTGGATCGCGGTCGCGGTCGTCGTGCTGATGTTCACGGTGGTCGCCTCCTACCGGCAGAACGTCCACGCCTACCCGAGCGGCGGCGGCGACTACGAGGTGGCGACCACCAACCTCGGTCCCAAGGCCGGACTCACCGTCGCCAGCGCCCTCCTCGTCGACTACGTTCTCACGGTCGCCGTCTCGATCGCCTCCGGTATCGAGAACCTCGGCTCTGCGATCCCGTTCGTGGTCGAGCACAAGGTGTTGTGCGCGGTCGCCGTGGTGGTGTTGCTCACGCTGATGAACCTGCGGGGAGTCAAGGAGTCCGGCACGCTGTTCGCGATCCCGACGTACGTCTTCGTCGCGGGCGTCTTCATCATGATCGTCTGGGGTGCGTTCCGGGGGCTGGTCCTCGGCGACACGATGCGTGCACCCACAGCCGGGTACGAGATCAAGGCCGAGCACCAGGGCATAGCCGGCTTCGCCCTGGTCTTCCTGCTGCTGCGCGCCTTCTCCTCGGGCTGTGCCGCGCTCACCGGTGTCGAGGCCATCTCCAACGGCGTCCCGGCCTTCCGCAAGCCCAAGTCGAGGAACGCCGCGACCACGCTCGCGATGATGGGCCTGCTCGCGGTCACCATGTTCTGCGGCATCATCGCCCTGGCCGTGGCGACCAACGTCCGCATGGCCGAGAAACCGGCCGCCGACCTGCTCCACAACGGTGTCGCGGTGGGCTCCGGCTACGTGCAGAACCCGGTGATCTCACAGGTCGCCGAGGCCGTCTTCGGCAGGGGCAGCTTCCTGTTCATCGTGCTGGCGGCGGCCACCGCGCTGGTGCTGTTCCTCGCCGCCAACACCGCCTACAACGGATTCCCGCTGCTCGGTTCGATCCTTGCCCAGGACCGCTATCTGCCGCGTCAGCTGCACACCCGCGGCGACCGCCTCGCCTTCTCCAACGGCATCGTGCTGCTGGCGGGCGCGGCAGCCCTGCTGATCTTCATCTACGGCGCCGACTCGACCCGTCTGATCCAGCTGTACATCGTCGGTGTGTTCGTATCGTTCACGCTCAGCCAGACCGGCATGGTCAAGCACTGGAACCGGCACCTGGCCACCGAGAAGGACCAGGCCAAGCGCCGCCACATGGTCCGCTCGCGTGCCATCAACGCCTTCGGAGCCTTCTTCACCGGCCTGGTCCTGGTCGTCGTCCTGGTCACGAAGTTCACGCACGGCGCCTGGGTCGCCCTGCTGGGCATGTGTATCTTCTACGCGACGATGACCGTCATCCGAAAGCACTACGACCGGGTGGCCGAGGAACTGGCCGCCCCCGAGGGCCCGAGCGACGACAGCGTCCGCCCGTCGCGCGTCCACTCGGTCGTGCTCATCTCCAAGATCCACCGTCCCACGCTGCGCGCCCTCGCCTACGCCAAGCTGCTGCGCTCCGACAGCCTGGAGGCGCTCAGCGTCAACGTCGACCCGGCGGAGACGAAGGCACTGAAGGACGAGTGGGAGCGGCGTGGCATCGACGTACCGCTGAAGATCCTCGACTCCCCGTACCGCGAGGTCACGCGCCCCGTGATCGAGTACGTGAAGAACCTGCGCCGCGAGTCCCCGCGCGACGCCGTGTCCGTGATCATCCCCGAGTACGTGGTGGGCCGCTGGTACGAGCAGCTGCTGCACAACCAGAGCGCGCTGCGGCTGAAGGGCCGGCTGTTGTTCTCGCCCGGTGTCATGGTGACCTCGGTGCCCTACCAGCTGCAGTCCTCGGAGGCCGCCAAGCTCCGGGCCGGCAAGCGCCAGGACTGGAACGCGCCGGGCGCGGTGCGCCGGGGCCCGGCGCAGGAGCGGGCCAGCGAGTCGTCGGCTTCGCGGGGCTGAGGCCGCCCGGTGCTGTGGTGAAGGGCCGGACGACACCCACGTAGACTGGTGGGCTGTCGTCCGGCCGTGCCGGTCTCGTAGCCGTTCCCCCTCTCGTATCTGGAGTCGACCCGCCATGCAGGCAGAACCGAAGAAGTCGCTGGTGGGGGAGGAGTACAAGGTCGAGATCGGCCCCGTCGCCCACGGCGGTCACTGCATCGCCCGCACGAGCGAGGGCCAGGTCCTCTTCGTCCGGCACGCGCTGCCCGGTGAGCGGGTCGTGGCCCGGGTGACCGAGGGCGAGGAGGGCGCCCGCTTCCTGCGTGCGGACGCGGTGCGGGTGCTCGAGGCGTCGAAGGACCGCATCGACGCGCCCTGTCCCTACGCGGCTCCCGGCCGATGCGGCGGCTGCGACTGGCAGCACGCCAAGCCGGGCGCGCAGCGCCGTCTGAAGGGCGAGGTGATCGCCGAGCAGCTGAGGCGCCTCGCGGGCCTCACGCCCGAGGAGGCGGGCTGGGACGGCACGGTGGTGCCCGCGGAGGGCGACAAGCTGCCGGCGGGTGAGGTGCCGGCCTGGCGTACGCGGGTGCAGTACGCGGTGGACGCCTCGGGCAGGGCGGGCCTGCGCCGGCACCGCTCGCACGAGGTGGAGCCGATCGACCACTGCATGATCGCCGCTCAGGGCGTCAGCGAGCTGGGCGTCGAGAAGCGGGACTGGACGGGCATGGACTCCGTCGAGGCGATCGCCGCGACGGGCTCCCAGGACCGCCAGGTGATCCTGACGCCGAAGCCGGGCGCGCGGTTGCCTCTGGTGGAACTGGACCGGCCGGTGTCGGTCCTGCGGGTCGACGAGAAGTCCGGCGGTGTGCACCGCGTCCACGGCCGCCCCTTCGTCCGCGAACGCGCCGACGGCCGTACGTACCGCGTGGGCGGCGGCGGCTTCTGGCAGGTCCACCCGAAGGCGGCGGACACGCTGGTGACGGCGGTGATGCAGGGGCTGCTGCCGCGCAAGGGCGAGATGGCGCTCGACCTGTACTGCGGCGTGGGCCTCTTCGCGGGCGCGCTCGCCGACCGGATCGGCGAGAAGGGCGCGGTGCTCGGCATCGAGTCCGGCAAGCGGGCCGTCGAGGACGCCCGCCACAACCTCGCCGACTTCCCGCGCGTCCGCATCGAACAGGGCAAGGTCGAATCGGTCCTCCCGCGTACCGGGATCACCGAGGTCGACCTCATCGTCCTGGACCCGCCGCGCACGGGGGCCGGCCGCGGGACGGTGGCCCACCTCTCGAGCCTGGGTGCCCGCCGCATCGCCTACGTGGCCTGTGATCCGGCCGCGCTGGCACGGGACGTGGCGTACTTCCGGGAGGGCGGGTACCAGGTGCGGATGCTGAGGGCGTTCGATCTGTTTCCTATGACGCATCATGTGGAGTGCGTGGCGATTCTGGAGCCGGTCGCGAAGGGCGCCTGACCTCCAGTTCTGTGCGTGCGCGGAGGGCGGACCTCAACTCTTGACGGCCTTTGCGATCTGCCGGGCGGCCTGGGCGGGCGTGAGGTGCGTGGTGTCGACGACCTCGGCCTCGCCGTGCAGCCACGTGCGGGCCGCCTCGGCGTACGGCTCGAGGTATTTGAGGCGGAACGGGGAGGGGCCAAGAAGAGTGTCCCCCTCGATGCGCCCGCGGAGGGTGTCCTGGTCGGCGTGGAGGACGAAGTGCCGTACCGGAATGGCATGTTGGGCGAGGCCCGAGCTGATCTCGCGCCAGTACTGCTCGACCAGGACAGTCATGGGCATCACCAGAGTGCCGCCGGTGTATTCGAGTACGCGGCGGGCGGTCTCGACGACGAGCGGCCGCCACGGCGGCCAGTGCTGGAAGTTGTTCGTCCTGGGCAGCCCCGGCGTGATGTCCATGAGCGTCTCGCCGACCTTCTCGGCGTCGAACACCCGTGAATCCGGGATCAGCTGCTGCACGAGTGCACTGGTCGTCGTCTTGCCTGCGCCGTGGGTGCCGTTGAGCCATACGATCATGGGACCCCAGGCTAGCGCTGTGCGGACCGCGGGAATGGGCACGGCAGAGATCCGGTACGGCTTCGGCGTTTCTCAGGCCGGGTTCTCGGTGGCGACGTCCAGGTCCTGGCTGGGACGGTTCACGAGGCGGTGCGCCCGCACGGTGGGCGCGTGGCCGGACGAGCCGCAGTACCAGGTGCGCAGCGCCGCGTCACACGAAGTCCCCCCGTACCAACCGGGCCAGCGTCGCATGGCCGCGTTCGACGACCTCCTTGTCGTCGTGGGGCACTCCCCAGGCGATGGCGCTCGCGGCGTCGAGCGCGGACAGACAGCGCAGGGCGGTCCGCTCCGTGGCGGTCAGCTCGCGTCCGAAGCCCTCGAAGAAGGCGGTCCGCAACTCGGGGAGTCGAGCCCAGGGTCCGCAGGCCAGGCGGACGACGTCGAGCACTGCGGCGTGCGGCCGGGCCCGCTCCAGATCGACCACCGCGAGTGCCCCGGTCCCTGGGTCGTGGAGCCAGTTGCGCTCCTGGAAGTCGCCGTGGACGTATCCCACGGGCAGGGGGCCGAGCAGCGCCAGTCCCGCGGCGTGCCGGCGAACGAGTTCGCGCTCCGTACGCCGATGAGGTCTCCGGCCGGCTCCAGGTGCTTCTCGGCGGCTTCGGCGGCGCGTTCGAGCTCGCCGGCCGCCTCGGCGCGGTCCTGCAGTCGGGGATGACCCGTCGGCCACGTACGCAGCGACGCCCCGGCACTGGACGATCGCGGGGACGGTGCCGCCGCCCCGGACGCGCCGCCGGGTCACGTCAGCACACGCTCCAGCAGCCGCAGCAGATCCCCCGTCGCGTCCGCGGCTCCCAGGGCCGGCAGCGCGCCGAGTGCGAGCGTCGTCGCGGCGAGCGGCCACAGGTGCGGGGGAGGACCGGCCTGAAGGGCCGCGATGCGGCGGCTGACCGCGTGGTCGGTGAAGTTCAGCGCGCACGACGGGGGGCGGCGCCGGGTGGTGAGTGCGGCGCGCGCCAGGGCGCGGGCCGTGGTGGAGCGGTCGCCGACCACGTCGGCCGCCCGCTCGTCCGCCCAGCGCTCCACCAGGAACGTGACGGTGGTGCGGACGGGTGCGAGGAGCGGGTCGGCCGCGGCGGCGAGCGTCACGGCGGTCGCCAGGAACGCGTGCCGGTGGGCGAGATGGGCGCGTTCGTGGGCCAGCAGCACCCGGCGCTCCGCGGGGTCCAGGGCGCCGAGCATCGCCGAGGTGACCAGGATCCGGCCCGGGGTGCCGCCGCTGCGGGGGATGGCGAACGCCTGCGGCACGGGGGAGGCGGCGACGACCAGTTCCGTGTCCGGCGGATGCCCGGCGCACAGGGTCCGCAGTGCTCGGCGCGCGCTGCGCTCCGCGCGGACCGCCCGACGGACGCGCACGACGACCAGCAGCAGGGCCAGGGTCGCGGCCAGGGCGATCGCCTCGGGGACCGGGTCGAACAGCGGGTGGCCGTCGTCCCTGGCGTCCGCGACGACCGGCGGCGCCTGGCCGACCAGGGTCACCGCGAGCAGCAGGAGCGACCAGGTGGTGGCGGCCGCGGTGAACACCGCGGACGCGGCCAGCACGCGGGCCGCGAGCGCGGGCGCCACCCTCCTGGCGACCAGCGGGCTCACCGCGGCCAGCAGCAGCGAGAGCAGGATCGGGGTGTAGACGTCGATCCTCATGCGCTCCCTCCGTCGGGGAGCGGGGGCCGCCCGAGGAAGTCGCGCAGGGCCCGCTCCTCCTCGGGGCTGAGGCCCGAGACGAACTGCTGGAGCGTGGCGATCGGGTCGGGGCCGCGGTCGAGAGCCTCGTGCATGGCCTCCGCGGTCAGTTCGGCCGCGTTCTTGGCGGGCCGGTACGCACCGCGCCGCCCGTCCACGTCGCGCAGGACGAGCCCCTTGTCGTAGAGGCGCTTGAGGATGGTGTGCACGGTGTTGTAGGCGAGGCCGCCGCCGATCTCGGCCTGGATCTCGGCCGGTGTGAGTGCCTGCTCGGTGGCCCACAGTGTGGCGAGCACCTCGCTCTCCAGCTCACCGGCGCTGCGTCGTTCCACCCTGCCCTGCGGGCCTGTGCCAGCCATGCCCGCAACCTTACAGCGCGTAGGGGAACGCGACCTCGGCGCCGGTGGGGGCGCCCGCCCTCCGGCGCCGGCCGCGGTCCACCCGATCGGCGTAACGGCGCCTACGGTGCGGCGGGTTGCCGCGGGTCTCGTGCTGCACCCCCAGGTCCCCCGCGTTAGCTTGTCCGTGTTTTACCTGATTTCTTTCCCGGTTTCCGTCGTCGATCCTACGGCTTGTAGGGTGTGATGCCCCTACAGACTGTAGGGGGTGAGGGATGGGTATGGCCAACTCGAACACCACGCTCGCAGGGGTCCGCAGGCTCGCGGGGCCGTCGGTGGCCGGCACATCGTGGCGGGACCACGGCCAGGGCCTGACAGCGCTCGTGGCGGGTGCCTTCACCCTGGCCCAGCTCCTTCTCGTGGGGCCCCGCATGGGCCTCGGCTGGGACGAGACGGTGTACGCCAGCCAGATCAGCGCCCACGCTCCCGCGGCGTACTTCAGCGCTCCGCGTGCCCGGGGTATATCGTTCCTGGTCGCCCCCGTCACCTCGTGGTCCTCCTCCACGGCCCTGCTGAGGGTCTACCTGGCCGTGCTGTCCGGTGCCGCCCTGTTCCTCGCCCTGCGCACCTGGCGGGGACTCTTCCCGGCCCGCGTTCTCGCCCTCGGCGGAGCCCTGTTCGCGAGCCTGTGGGTGACGCTTTTCTACGGCCCGCAGGTCATGCCCAACTACTGGGTGGCGATCGGCGCGCTGGCCGTCACCGGCTGCTTCCTGCGCGCCCACGCGGACGACGCCGACCGGCCGGCCCTGTGGGGTGTCGCCCTGAGCGCGGCGCTGATGACGTGGATGCGGCCCACCGACGCCGTGTGGACGGCGGCCCCGCTCGTGTTCCTGCTGATCTTCCTGCCCCGGTGGCGACGCCTGCCGCTGCTGTCGGCGTTGGTGGGCGGGCTGGCGGCCGGCGCCGTCCAGTGGGTCGCCGAGGCGTTCGCCAGCTACGGAGGACTCCTGCAACGCCTGTCCGACGGCTCCCGGATACAGGGCGGCCTCGGCTGGCACATCGCCGTCGGTGACCAGTTGCGCAGCCTCGGCGGCCGCACCCTGTGCCGCCCGTGCACCGGCCCGATGCCGAACCCGGCCGTGACCGCATGGTGGTTCGTGCTGCCCCTGCTCGTCCTGGTCGCGGCGGCCGTCGCGTTCCAGGTCCGGCGTCCCGCGCCACCGAGCCGCACCCTGGTGCCGCTGGCCTGCGCGGCGACGGCGGCCTTCCCGTACCTCTTTCTGATCGGGTACGCCGCGCCCCGGTTCCTGCTTCCCGCCTACGCCCTGCTCGCGATCCCCGTCGCCGACGCGCTCCTGCATGTGGTCACTGCGCCGGACGGCCGCCGGCGGCCGATCATCGCGACACTCGTCGCGATCGGGCTCGCCGGGCACCTGGCCGTGCAGTACGCCGTGCTGCACCGCACCGTGGTGCGCACCGACGCGGCCCGCCGCGACTGGTCCCGCACCGCGGCCGAGCTGCACCGGCTCGGCGTCCGGCCGCCCTGCCTACTGACCGGTGACCAGGCCGTACCGATCGCCTTCTACACCGGCTGTTCCTCCGCCGCGACGGGCGGGAGCAACAAGAACGCCACGGCCGAGGGCATCGCGCGCACCGCGCGGACCATGCCCGTGGCCCACCTGGACACCCCCACGGGCCGTCCGCCGTCGTATGCGCGCGGCTGGAGACCGCACTCCTTCCACGATGTACGCATCTACGTCGCCCCGACGGCGACCGGGAACGGACGCGGATGACCCCTCCGACCGCCACCGAGGTGGCTCCGGACACCCGGGCGGCGCCGGCGGAGCCGGCGACACCGGCCGGGCGGGCGACGACCCTGAGGGGCCGCGCCCCCTGGCACGTGGCCTTCACCGTCGTCGTGCTCTTCTGTACGGCGTTGCTCGCCCGGCACCACTGGCCGGTGGTCGAGACCGGCCTCGCCCGGCTCGCGGGCGCCGACCCGGGCTGGCTGCTGCTGGGAGCGATCGCCACCGTGTCGACCTGGGTCTGTTCGGCGCTCGCCCAGCAGGGCGCCGTCGCCGAGCGGTTGCCCTTCGGGCGCCTGGTGGCCGCTCAGTTCGCCGCCTCGGCCGCCAACCACCTGCTGCCCGCGGGCGTCGGCGCGGGTGCGGTCAACCTCCGTTTCCTGACCCGCTGCGGACTGTCGGTGACCCGATCGGCGACGGCGCTCGCGGTGAAGGCCACTGCCGGAGCCGTGACCCGTGGCGCGTTGATCGCCCTCCTTGCGCTCGCCGTTCCCGGGCTGCTGCGCCTTCCGCGCGCTTCCGCGGTGGCGGCGGGGGCCGCACTCCTCGTGGCCGGAGGTCTCGTGGTGCTGCTGTGCGGGCCGTTGCGCCGGGCCCTGCGGGCGGTCCTCGCGGATGTGCGGGCCGTGCACAGGCTCCCGGGTCGCGCCGCCGCCCTGTGGGGTGCGTCGCTGGGGTTCGCCGCGCTGCACTCCCTGGTGGTGATCGCGGTGAGCAGGTCGCTCGGTCTGCCGCTGCCGCCCGGCCGAGTGGCGCTCGCCTACCTCGTGGCGAGCAGCGCGGCCGTCCTGCTGCCCACTCCCGGCGGCCTCGGTTCTCTGGACGCGGCGCTCGCCTTCGCGCTTGCGCTCGCCGGTGCCCCCGGCAGCGCGGCGGCCTCGGTGGTCCTCGGTTACCGGCTGCTGACGGTGTGGCTGCCGCTGATCCCCGGTCTCGTGGTGCTCGGCCTGCTCCTGCGGCGCAAGGGATGGTGACCCGTCATCCGCCAACACCGTCCTTCGCGGCCCGGCGGGAGCGCAGCAGCTCCAGGGCGAGCGGGAGCAGTGAGACCACGACGATCACCGCGATGATCGGCAGCAGGTACTTGTCCACGTTCGGTACCGAGGAGCCGAGGGCGTACCCGGCGAGAGTGAGGCCGAGGCTCCATACGAGGCCGCCGATCACCTGCCAGAGCGTGAAGGTCCGCACGGGCACGTGCAGTGCGCCGGCCATCGGGTTGAGCACCGTGCGCACCACGGGGACGAAGCGCGCCAGGACGATCGCCTTCGCGTGCCCGTACCGGTCGAGGAGGTCCTGGGCGCGTTCGGCGCCTTCCTTCAGCCGGGCCGAGCGGCTGCGGGCGAGCAGCGCGCCGCCCGCCTTGCGCCCGATCAGATAGCCGCACTGGGATCCCGCGAGCGCACCGACGGCCGCGGACACCAGCAGCCAGGGCAGGGACAGCTTCACTCCCTGCTGGCCCGAGCCGGTGCACAGCAGGCCCGCCGTGAACAGCAGGGTGTCACCGGGCAGGAAGAAACCGATCAGCAGGCCCGTCTCGGCGAACATCACCACACCCACGCCCAGCGCACCGAAGGCTGCGAGCAGGGACTGGGCGTCCAGCACGTTCACCGCGAGCTGTGACCCCAGGGTCGAGGATGTGGTCATCGGCGCGAGCCCTTCCGTACGAGGCCGGGCGTGACACGGTGTCGCCCGGCGGCGCACCATCGTACAGACCGTCTACTGAACTGTAGACGACCAGCGGGTGACGAGTGTGCTCGTGATCACCGTTCCGGGTGGCCGGGACCGGGGCGCGGCGTGCGGCCGCGGCGGTGGAGGTCATGCCGCCGCGAGCGAGATCTCCGTCGACTTGATCAGGGCGACGACCGAGGAGCCCGGCGCCAGGCCGAGGTCGTCCAGGGCGCTCCTCGTGATGACCGCGGTCATCGTGGCGCCCACGATCGTGACCCTGACCGAGGCGACGACCCCGTCCGGGGTGACGCGATCGACGGTCCCGGGCAACTGGTTGCGGATCGAGACGCCCTGGATCGCGGTGGAGGCGAGCGCGACCTCCGTGGACTTGATCAGGGCGTACACGGCGGCACCCGGCGCGAGTTCCAGTTCGTCGACCGCCGCCGCGGTGATCGCGGCGGTGACGTCCTGACCTCCCGTCAGTCTGACCTTGACGATCGCCATGACCTCGCCCGGGAGGACGACCGTCACGGTGCCGGGAATCTGGTTGCGGATGCTCAGGTTCATGGGACGGGCCTCGAGGAACGTGGGGATATGTCTGTGTCTGTTCCTATGCTGAGCCCGAAGCGGGCGGATTCGCGGCCCTCATCCCGCGCGGCGTGTCAGGCCGGGTAGGCGTGCGTCTGTGCCGCCTTGACGGCCGCCCAGACCGGGGCACCCGGATGGAGGCCGAGCTCGGCCGCGGCGACGGCCGTCAGATCCGCGACCAGGGGCAGCTCGCCGGTGAGGTCGGTGCGGATCTGGTCGCCATGGGTCTCCAGTCCCGCCACCTCGCACCGCCACAGATTGCGCGCGCTGGAAGCGCCGGGCCGGTCCCGGTACAGGGTGACCGCACCGGGTGGGAACGCCACGAAGACGGGTCCGGACAGTTCCTCCGTGGTGGTGATGGCAGGCCCGGACTCCAGCCGCACGGTGTGTCCCACGGCGGTCCCCCGGTACAGGTTGAGCCCCACGAGCTGCGCGATGTAGTCGGTGCGCGGGCGGCGGGCGATCTCCGAGGGTGTGCCCTCCTGGACGACCCGGCCGTTCTCCACCACCACCAGCCGGTCGGCGAGGACCATCGCGTCCAGCGGATCGTGGGTGACCAGCACCGCCACCGCCTCGAATTCGGCCAGATGGCGCCGCAGTCCGGCCCGGACCTCGAGCCGGGTGCGGGCGTCGAGCGCGGCGAGCGGCTCGTCCAGGAGCAGCAGCCGGGGCCGGGTCGCCAGCGCGCGGGCGAGCGCCACCCGCTGGGCCTGGCCGCCGGACAGCCGGCGGGGCTTGGCACCGGCGTGGTCGGCGAGTCCCATGCGCTCCAGCCACCCCGCGGCGACCGTGCGCGCCTGCGCCTTGGACGCGCCCTGGCACCGCGGGCCGAAGGCCACGTTGTCCAGGGCCGTCAGATGCGGAAAGAGCAGATAGTCCTGGAACACCACGCCCACGGGCCGCGACTCCGGCGGGGTACGGTCCAGCACGGCGCCGTCCAGGCGCAGATGACCGCCGGAGATCGGGACGACCCCGGCCAGCGCGCGCAGGGCGGTGGTCTTCCCCGCGCCGTTGGGCCCGAGCAGTGCCACGACCTCCCCGGGCGCGACGGTCAGCGTCACATCGAGCCGGAAGGAGCCGCGCTCGACGACGATCCGTGCGTCGAGTCCCCCGCCGCGTACGCCGGTGGGGGTGCTGCCGGTTGTGGCCTGGCCGGTGTGGGTCATGGTGCCGTCACCCAACGGTCCCGCAGCCCGGCCAGGACCGCGATCGACACGGCCAGCAGCACCAGGCTCAGGGCGATCGCCGCCGCAGGATCGTTCTGCAGGGCCAGGTAGACGGCCAGCGGCATCGTCTGGGTACGGCCGGGGAAGTTGCCCGCGAAGGTGATCGTCGCCCCGAACTCGCCCAGCGCACGTGCCCATGCCAGCACGGAACCGGCCGCGACGCCCGGCGCGATCAGCGGCAGCGTGACCCGGCGGAATGCGGTGAACCGGGAGGCGCCGAGCGTCGTGGCGGCCTCCTCGTAGCGTGGATCGGCGGCCCGCAGCGTGCCCTCGACACTGATGACGAGGAACGGCATCGCGACGAATGCCTCGGCCACCACGACCCCGGCCGTGGTGAACGGCAGCGTGATCCCGAACCAGGCGTCCAGCCACCGCCCCACGACCCCGTTGCGCCCGAGCGCCAGCAGCAGTGCCACACCGCCCACCACCGGCGGCAGCACGAGCGGCAGCGTCACCAGGGCCCGTACCAGGCCCCGTCCCGGAAAGTCCGTACGGGCCAGCAACCAGGCCAGCGGCACGCCCAGCACGAGGCTCACCGCGGTGGCGGCGGTCGCGCTCACCAGCGACAGTTGCAGCGCCTGCCACACTGCGGTGCTGGTCAGCTGGTCCGGCAGGGCGCGCCACGGGGCCCGTACGAGCAGGGCCACCAGCGGCAGCAGCAGAAACGCCAGGCCGGCCAGCGCGGGCAGTATCAGCGGCAGCGGCAGCCCCGGGCGCCGGACGCGCCGGGACCGCGGCCCACCCACCAGGGTGTCGGCCGCGGCGTCGGACGGGTCGACCCGGGTCACGGCTGGAGGAATCCCGCGTCGGTCAGGACCTTGCGACCCTCGGCGGACCCGACCAGCGCGATGAACGCCTTGGCCGCTTCGGTGTTGGGCGCGTTCTTGAGCAGCACGATCGGGTAGTCGTTGACGGCCTCGGCGGACTCGGGGAACTCCACGCCCTCCACCTTGCCACCCGCCGCCTTCACATCGGTCTTGTAGACGACCGCGGCGTCGGCCTCCTTCAGCTCCACCTTCGTCAGGGCGCTCTTGACGTCCTGTTCGTACGACACCGGCGTGAGTTTCAGGTTGCTCGCCTCCAGCGCCTTCTGCGCGGCGGCACCGCACGGCACCGTCCTGTCGCACAGTACGACCTTGAGGCCGGACTTGGTGAGGTCCTTCAGTGAGGCGACCGTGTCCGGGTTGCCGGGCAGGGTGGCGATCTCCAACTGGTTGCGCACGAACGTGGTGGGCGTGCCGGCAGCGCCGTTCTTGTCTGTGACGATGGCCATGGTCTTGGGGCTGGCCGCGGCGAAGACATCGGCGGGCGCGCCGCCGGTGATGCTCGCGGCGAGTGTGTCACTGCCCCCGAAGTTGAAGGACACCTTCGTGCCGGGGTGCCGCTTCTCGAACTCCTGGCCCAGGGTCGTGAAGCTCTCCTTGAGGGAGGCCGCGGCGAACACGGTGACCGTGCCGGACAGCGCCTGCGAGGGGGACGAAGAGTCGGGCTTGGGGGAGGAACTCGAGTCGGACGAGGAGGAGCAGGCGCTCAGGGCCAGCAGCGCGGCGGCCCCCGCGCCGGCCACCTGCACCATCCGGCGGGTCCGGCGCGCGGAACGGGTCTTCACGGGTCCACTCCCTCTGGTCGGCCGGGAGGGGCCCCGCCGGTCCCTCCCGATACGCCGATCATACTGACGCAGATGCCATCCGGAAGTCCCCTGTTGCATCGCATGGGCTGGGAGATCTGCCGATGCGAACGGCATGTGCGTTTGTGCTGCGTGGCCGCCCGGGTACTGTCTTCCGGGAGGTGGTGTCCTGTGGGCCGGCCCCGGACGGAATCGGTCGCCGGCGCCGTTGCACCGGCGGAAGTCGCGCTGACCGGGGATCTCGCGCGTCCCGCCCGGCTGACCGTGCCCGATCTGCCGGCCTGGCCCCAGCACCGGGTCCGTTTCGACTGCGCCACCAGCGGCGTGCAGCATCACCGGTTCGAGGGCCCGCTGCTCCACGACGTGCTCTCGGCCGTGGGCCCGCTGTTCGACCCCGACCGGCGCAAGGACCGGCTGCGCTTCCTGATCGCCGTCACGGGTGCGGACGGCCACCGTGCCCTGCTGTCCTGGGCCGAGATCGACCCGGACTTCGGCCGTGCGCCCGTGCTGCTCGCGGCCGGCATCGACGACACCTCGCTCGAGCGGTGCGGACCCCAGCTCGTGCTGCCGCAGGATCGTTGCGGGGCGCGGTACGTCAGCGGCGTCAACACGATACGGGTGGACGGCCGTTACGGCCCGTGGGCGTGAGCACCCTGGGGCCGCCGCGTGGTCAGGTCCGGTCGATATGGACGTTCGTCGACTTCACCCGGGCGGTGGCCTCCATGCCGACCTCCAGGCCCAGTTCCTCCACGGCCTCGCGCGTCAGCAGCGAGACCAGGCGGTGCGGTCCCGCCTGGATCTCCACCTGAGCGGCCACGTCACCGAGCTTCACGGCGGTGACGATGCCGGGGAAGGCGTTGCGGGCCGAGGTGTACGAGGGGGCGTCCTCCTCACCGGTGCCGCCGTGCGCCAGTTCCACCGAGAACGCGGCCAGGTCCTTGCCGTCGACGACCCGGCGCCCGTTCTCGTCGCGCCGGGTCGCCACGCGGCCCGCGTCCGCCCAGCGCCGCGCGGTGTCCGGACTCACTCCCAGCAGACGCGCGGCCTGACCGATGGTGTAGGACTGCATGGCCGTCACGATATGCGTTCGAGCGGCCCCGGGCGTACGCGCCCCTGAGGGACACTCACCCGCCGCGTCTGCGGAAACCCGCGTGCTTCTCATGTCCGCGTGACAGGATCGCACGCCATGGGTGTGTCCTGGACGGTGCGGAGCGTGCGCGCGGCGGTGTTCGCCGTCGTGTGCGTGCTGCTCGCCGCCGGTGGGCACACGCTGGCCACCGGCTCCGTGCCACCGGTGGGGCTGGAGGCGGCCGGGTTCCTTCCCGTGTTCGCCGTGAGCGTGGCCCTCGCGGGGCGGGAGCGCTCGCTCCTCGGCATCGGCATCGCGATGCTCGTGGTGCAGGGCGGGCTCCATCTCGCCTTCGACGCGGCAGCACCACCGGTCACGCCGATGCACATGCCGGGCATGCCTCACGGTATGCACATGGCCGCCCAGCCGCACGCCATGACGTCGCACGCCGTCGGCGCGCATCTGGCCGCCGCCCTGGCCGCCTCCTGGTGCCTGCGGCGCGGCGAGGCGGCCCTGTGGTCGCTGCTGCGCAAGGCGGCCGCGTTCGTCCCGGGCCTCGCCGCCTGGTGGCGTACCGTGCCGCTGCCCGCGTACGGCGGGACGCCCCTTCCGTACGCCCACCGCCGCCCCCTCCGGCAGGCGCTGCTCCGCCACGCCCTGTCCCGGCGCGGCCCGCCCCCGGGGACCCCGTACGCGATCTGACCCCCCAACACCGAACGCAAGTACGGAGCTTCCCCACCCATGTCCTCTATGCGTATCACCCTGCGCCGCGCCGGCACCGTCGCCGCTGTGACCGCCGCCGGTGTCCTCACCGCGGCGGGCGCGGCCTTCGCACATGTCACCGTCCACCCCGAGAGCTATGCCAAGGGCGCCACCGACGGCGTGCTCACCTTCCGGGTCCCCAACGAGGAGGACACGGCGGCGACCACCAAGGTGCAGGTCTTCCTGCCCACCGACCAACCGGTCCTGGGCGTGCTGGTCGCGCCGCAGGACGGCTGGACCGCGCAGGTGACCACCACCAAGCTCAGGACGCCGGTCAAGACGGACGACGGCACCATCACCGACGCCGTGTCCGAGATCACCTGGTCGGGCGGGCGTATCCGGCACGGCCAGTACCAGGACTTCGACATCGCCTTCGGCCAGCTCCCGCAGGACACCGACCAGTTGACCTTCAAGACGTTGCAGACCTACTCCGACGGACATGTCGTCCGCTGGATCGAGGAGGCCCAGAAGGGCGCGGACGAGCCGGAGAACCCGGCGCCGGTCCTCGAGCTGACCGCCAAGGGCACCGCCGAGGGCGGCGGTTCGACAGCGGCCGCCTCCTCCGCCGGCGCGACGGACGAGAGGCCGAGCGGCTCCACGGCGAAGGCCACCGCCGCCGGTGACTCCACCGCCCGAGGGCTCGGCATCGCCGGCCTGGTCGTCGGCGTCCTGGGCCTGGCCGCCGCGGGCTTCGCGATCGCCCGCGGTCGTACCCGCACCTCCTCGTCGAAGTGACCGGACCCCCGTCCCGCCTGCGTCGACCGCCAACCCCTGCGCATGCGGTGATGACTTCACTGGGCGGGCGCCTGGTCGAGGTCATCGTCCGTGTCACGAAAATGGCCGGAAGCCTCATTTCCGGTGCCAGAAGGAACCTGCTGTTTGATGTGCGTCCTCGGCGCCAGAAGCTACTGTCACGGTCATGGTCGAACACGCTGCCCTCAGTGCCACCCGCGAGGCCTACGACGCTGCTGCCCCCATGTACGCGCAGCTGTTCCGCGACGAGTTGCGTGACAGACCCCTGGAGCGTGCGATCTTGAGTGCCTTCGCCGAGGTCGTGCGTGCGAGTGGCAACGGGCAGGTGGCGGATCTGGGGTGTGGACCCGGTCATATCACCGCTCATCTGGACGAGTTGGGGCTGGAAGTGTTTGGCGTCGATGCCTCTCCCGCGATGATCAAGTTGGCTCGACATGCCTATCCGGGCCTGCGCTTCGACATGGGCTCGATGGCCGCGGTGAACATCGCCGACGGCGTGCTGGGTGGCGTACTCTCACGTTGGTCCATCATCCACACGCCACCGAAGGAACTCCCCGCGATCTTGGGGGAGTTCCACCGCGTGCTGGCACCTGGCGGCCACCTTCTGGTGGGCTTTTGGGCCGGTGACGACTCGGCTCACCCGACGCAGGTCTTCGATCACGCAGTCGCGCCGGCCTATCGGTGGTCGCCGGATCACCTGGCCTCGATGCTGCGCAGGTCCGGGTTGGCCGAGGTAGCCCGTTTGGTTGGGGAGCCGGAGCCCACCGACCGACGGCAGTTCCAGTCGATTCACCTGCTCGCCCGCAAAGTCCAGGCCTGAACGAACGCTGACAACCGTCGACATCTTCCACGACGGAGCAAGACCGACGTTGCCGTGTCGGTCGGGAAGGCACGTCCGTGCTCGCCGGGGTCAACGCCGACGGCACCACGAGCGGCGGGCGTCTTCCGTGCCCGGACCGACGCCCTCAGCCGTGGTAGTCCTGCGGGATTGCCACGGTTTGCGCTGCCGCCTGTTGCAGGAGGTCCGCGAGGTGGCGGAGGTCGGGGCGTCGGGAGGTGCCGCTCCGGCTGACGATGTAGACGGTGCGGGTCACGCGGTCGAGGAGGGGATGAAGGCTGATGGGCCCGGGTGTCGCGTCGGGGAGGGTCATGCGGGGCAAAAGGGCCGCTCCTGCCCCTGCCGCGACCAGCGCCGCCAGCACGGAGAAGTCGCTGCTGCGGGACCGGATGGTCGGAACGAATCCGGCGGCACCGCAGGCACGCTGGATCATCTCGTAGCAGGACGTCTCCGGGCCCGGGGTGAGCCAGGCACTTTCCGAAAGACGCCTCAGGTCCACGATCTCACCCGGCCCGATTCCCATGCGGGCGGCGTGATCGGGGTGGAGTGCGAGCAGGACGGGTTCCTCGAGGAGCTTGGTCTGCTCGCATCCGGTGGGTACGTTTCGCGGCAGAACCGTGTATCCATGGACGACGGCCAGGTCGACGTCCCGGCGCCGCAACGCCTCCAAAGCCGCGTCCGGCTCCTGCTCGACGAGCTCCAAGGTCAACGACACCTCGGCTTCTTCCCCCGCGCCGAGGATGCGATTCCAGACCGGAGCGATCAACCTGCGGGCCGCGGAGGCGAAGGCGGCGATGCGGACGATGCCGCGACCGCCACCCCGGATGGCCTCCAGATCGGCCTCGGCGGCAGCCAGATCACTCAGCACGATCTCGGCGTGGGACACCAGCAGCTCACCGACCGGGGTCAGACGCAGGGTACGCCCCTGTTTCTCCACGACGGGCAGCCCCACTTCCCGTTCCAGCGTCGCGAGTTGCTGGGAAACGGCGGGAGCCGTCAGATGCAGCGCCTGCGCGGCGGCCGCGACCGTGCCGTAGGTGGCCAGGTACTGCACGATCCGGAGTCGTCTCACGTCAAGCATGAAGACTTCCTTACGCAGCATGCCTGAATTATCAAGCGTAGCCTTTTGTCAGCCATGGGGCCGCCACAGTCCTGCGACTCTCTCCGGACGACCTGGCCGGCTCCCGGGCCGTTCTCTTGGGTCGGCGGCCACGCCGAGGACAATTCGGACATCCTTCGCATTGGTTAAACGACAACTAATTGGAGCTTTTGTTTTGTCTGTTCCATCGTAAGAGATACGCACGCTCGCTTCGACGCCCGCGGTCCGGCCGGGCCGACGACTGGGGCGCTGTTGCCGCCTGGGGCGTCGGCGGCGGAGTACCCGCGCCCCGCCCGGCGGGAGCTACCGGGCCCCCTCGTCCTTGGTGTGTGAGATGCGGCAATGGACGGCTGCGGGTTCGCCCGGTGTGATCGCGTTCCTGCCTGCCTCACTTCGATCGACTCGTGGAAATACCCCGGTGCGTCAACACCCGCCGGTGGGGCGGGAGTCCGTCGCCCGGGTGGGGTGATGTCCGGTCACTTCGCCGGTACGGGCTCGCGCTCCAGGTGGATGTCCTGGCTCGACAGGGTCATCGGCGTGGCGGTGAAGGCGCGCAGCCGGATGCGGGTCCCCTTCCTGGGCACGGCGAAGCCGCCGCCCGGCGCCTGGATCCGGTACGTGGCCGTCGTATGACCGGCGACGGAGGGCGGGCCGTCGAGCACCTTCCAGTACAGGCTCATGCCCTGTCCGGTGGTCACCGCGAAGTGCGGCCGGAGCGCCGCGTCGCCGGTGTTGGTCACGCGGACCCTGAGCGTCTTCACCGCCAGGGGCGTCCGGGAGGCGGCGGCAGCCTGCATGTGCAGCGGTGGTCTGCCGGTGGCCGCCAGGGTCACGGCCACCAGGGAGGGGACGAGTACGCCCACCGCCATCACGGTGCGGGCCACTCGCCGCCCGGGCAGCAGCCGTGGCTGCCAGGCGGTGGTGAAGGCGGTCTGCGGCACGGTGACGGCCGCCGCCAGCCACAGCGGCGTCATCAGCAGGTAGTAGCCGTCCTGCGAGCGGGTCGCCAGGAAGAAGGCGCACCACGGCAGCACCGTCGCCGCCGGACCCAGTCGGCGGACGAACAGAACGAACACCGCCAGCAGGCCCGCCGCCAGCAGCATGCCGGCGTGCGAGTACCAGATCAGGCGGTCGCTGCCGTCGGTGAAGTACAGCGAGATGCCGACCAGGCCCTGGCCGTGGATGACGGCACCCTGGGTGATCGGCAGCGTGATGCCCGCGATCCAGGATCGCGGCTCGCTCACGATGAAATACGCGTTGATCAGCAGCCAGGTCCCCGCGGCCATCGCCACGATCCGACCCACGGCGACGGCGGCCGCGCGCGCCCCCAGCTCGCCGCGCCGCACCGCGTAGACCCCGGCGAGCAGGAACGGCGCGAGGAACCAGGGCAGCTGCTGGCTCGCACAGGCAGCACCCAGACACGCCGCCCGCGCCCAGTCGGCCGGGCCGCCCGCCCCCATGCGCGTCCAGCGCACGACCACCGGAACGAGGAAGGCCAGCGCGACGACCGCCGGATACCCCAGCCGGGCGTACATCGGGATCATGCCGAAGCCCAGGCACACCATGGTGGCCGCCGAGCGCCACGGCGTCGGCAGCATCTTCCACATGACGACCGTGCCCACCATGAGGGCGCTCGTGGTCACCAGGGCCTCCGGCAGCGCGCCGTGGCCGATCCACAGCAGGGGCGCGGTCAGCAGCGCGGTCAGCGGCGGGTAACCGTAGGTGAAGTCGTAGCCGCCGCTCACCGTGGCGGTGTAGGCGATGCCGTGCCCGAACAGCCATGGCCACTGCTGCCCGTACACCGGAGCCCCCGCCAGCAGTTCGCGGGCCGCCTGGGTGGTGAGGATCGACTCGTCGCTGAAGGCGTGGGACACGGACACGGCGCAGTAGGCGAGCGTGACCGCCGTCAGCAGGACGACCAGATCGAGGCGCGCCAGCGAACGGCTGTGCCGCACCACCAGTGTCAGGACGCCTGTTGCGAGGATCGAGGCGTAGCAGACGGAGACGATCGCCGCGATCACCAGATGGTGACTGGCGGCGGAGACCCATATCCCGCGGGTACCGATGAACAGGCTGATGTCCGCGAGCAGCGTCAGGATGCGATGCCACTGGGCGGGAGTCGGATTCGGCTCGACCGGCGTCATGGCCGGGCGCGTCCATCGGCCGCGTGTCGACGGCCTCACTTCTGTCAACTGCACGACACGGAACGTAAGGGGACAGGTTGAACGCCGCGCCCGTGGCCGTGAAGATTCCGGTGTGAGGGCAGTAAGAAGAGCCCCCGTGAGGCCGTACCGTCCGATGGCATCCGCCTTCTCCCTGATGGGGGGACGCCGCATGCCCGTTGTCGCGTGGTCGGCCGAGGACCGCCTCCGTCCCGCTCGGGCCGCGTGCGCGGTGGCGATGCGATCGCCGGGGGGCGTAGCGGTCCGTGTCGCTGTTGGGCCGGACGGGTGATCATGCGTAAGAATTGGCCGGTGCAGACATGGAATGCGAGCCAGTACGGGGAGGGCCGGTGAACAGCCGCGACGTCACCGACGAACAGTGGGAAGGGCTCGCTCAGGTCGTTCCGTTGCGCGGCCGGGACGCCTGGCCGTCCGCCGTCGACCACCGCGCGATACCCGAGGCCGAGACCGAGGCGCGACGCCGCTTCGTGGTCCTGAGGGTCAACGTGTTCGCGGACGCCCGCGAGGTCGCCGAGACGCTGATGGCGGGAGTGCCCGTTCTGCTCGACCTGACGGGCGCTGAGACCGAGGTCGCCAAGCGGGTGCTGGACTTCAGCACAGGGGTCGTCTTCGGCCTCTCCAGCGGGATGCACCGGGTCGACCGCAATGTGTTCCTGCTGACCCCACTGGGCACGGAGGTGCGTGAACTGATGGAGGGCGCGGGGGTTTCCGGCGTCTGAGGGGCGGCCGCGGGACGGGCCGCGCGCGTACGTCGCCGCGTGTGTCGGCCCGTCGCCCGATCGTGGGAAGGGTGCGAGGGCAAAACGGTTCGCCCGTCCGCCGCTCGCCTACGGTCCCGGACATGACGGTGTCACCCGCTGTGCCCCTGCCCGGCCCGGCCGCTGTGACGGACCCTCGTCCGGACCGGCCGAGCATCACCGAACTGCGCCTGTCCGCGTTCGCGGGACACCGGCGGGCCCGGTTCACGCTGGGGCCGTTGACGCTCTTCACCGGGCCGAGCGGCTCGGGCAAGTCGCGGGCGCTCCAGGCGTACGCGGCGCTGTCGCGGCTGGGAGGCGGAGCGGGGCTGGAGGAGGCGTTCCCCGACCCGGTGGCCTGTGTCCCGGAGGGGGCGCGGCCCGACGCCCAGCGGCGCCGCGGGTTCCGCGTCGGCTGCACGGCCGCCGGCCCGGAGGGGCCGGTGCGGCTCGACGTGGCCGTCCAGGCCGAGCCGGAACTGCGTGTGGTCGGTGAGCGATTGACGTCCGGTGACCTTGTCCTGCTCGAGACGGCGCTGCGCGACCCGGCCCGGCGTACGGTGCAGGCGGCCTGGCACACCGCGGGCTCTTCCCCGGTGACCCGGGGCCCGTTGCCCGACGACCGCCTCGGTACCGCACTGCTGCCGCTGCGTGTGGCCGGCAAGACGGACGGACAGCGCCGGGTGCTCGCCGCGGCCGAGCAGATGGTGGTCGCCCTGCGTTCGGTCTTCGCCTGCGACCCGAGTCCCCGCTGGATGCGCGCCCCCGTTCCGCCGGGCGAGGGCCGACTGATGCCGGGCTGCGACAACCTTGCGGAGGTGCTGCTGCGTACCCGGGCGGAGTGCGGCCGGCGACACGCGCTGCTGACGGCGGCGGTCGGGGCCGGGTGCACGGGACGGGTCCTGGACCTGCTGGCGGAGCCGCTCGGGGACGGCAGGGTGCGTGCGTTGGTCGACCGGGGCAACGGAGTGTGTACGCCACTGAATCTGCTGGGTGACGGTGAGCTGCGCTATCTGGCGCTGGCCCTCGTTCTGCTCACCGGGCCGGGCGTCCTCGCGGTCGACCCGGTGGGCGAGGTACCGGCGGCGCTGCAGACACTCACGGTGCTGGCGGACCGATTCGACCGCTGCATGGACCGGCGACAGGTGCGGGAACTGCTCCAATTGGCGGCCCGGATGAGCGAGCGGGGGCATGTCAGGCTGGTGGGTGCGGTGAGTGATGCGTCCGGGGCGGCGGAGGTGGACGGGGTGACGGTGGTAGACCTGAGCCCGTGACCGAAGAATCCGGGCGGTGCAACGACGTCGCGCGGTTGCAGCGACGGCTCGCGGATTTCGCCGCGGCGCGCAACTGGCAGCCGTACCACACACCGAAGAATCTGGTCGCCGCGCTCAGTGTGGAGGCGTCCGAACTGGTTGAGATCTTTCAGTGGTTGACGCCGGAGGAGTCGGCGCGCGTGATGGATGATCCGGGTACGGCCCACCGGGTGAGGGACGAGGTCGCGGACGTGCTCGCGTATCTGCTTCAGCTGTGCGAGGTGCTGGGAATCGACGCGTTGGCGGCGCTGGACGCGAAGATCGACCGCAACGAGGACAGGTTCCCGGCACCCGGATCGGAGTGAGCGCACCTCTGTCACTCTCCGGAGTCATTGAGTTGTCCACTTCTCGTCGGGTGTCCACAGATTTCGGGCTACCTCTGGCTTTTCGTCCGTTGTGCCTTCACGCTGGGTAGTGAACAACGGAGTTCGGGCAGACGTGCGGGAGTGCGTCAGGACAGAGCGGGGGCAGCGCATGGAAGCGGTGCGGCTCATCGTGACGAGCAGACGTGCCCTTGCTGGGAGCGAGGTCGGGCCGAAGATCATGACGGAGGCGTGGCAGGCGTACGCCCTGGCGCAGGCGATCGGCAGTCGGCTGGCGGTCTCGGGACCGCCCGAACTGCGCGGGGAGGCGCTGGGGTTGACGGAGCTGGCAGGCAGGGGCTGCGGCGTCCTGGACACACCCTCCATCGACGTGGCGGATCTGCGTGCCGCCCAGCTCACCGACCTGGGTGACGCGCGCAGGGCCCTCCTCGACCTCGGCACCCTCCTCGTGGAACTGGGCATGGCCCTCGTCGCCGTCGCGAGCGCGGCGGACGACGAGGGCACGTACTGGCAGTGCATGGAGGCCATCGACGCGGCGGACGAGTCGAGGGACAGGGTCAGGGAGATGCTGCGACGACTGGCGGCGAGGGACGGCGAGATACGGGAACGACACAAGGCGCCGGGCTGAGCCGCCCGTCGACGGGTCGTGCCCCGTGCGGCTCCTCGGGCGTGACGGTCTCCGGTCCTGGCGCTTCCCCCAGGGGATGGACGCGGCGCGACCGGGAGGCATGCCGCCGGCCAGGTGTGCCGACCGGTGCGGCTCCGTACCGGCGACGATGGTCGCGAGGCCCGTCCATCTGCCTGGCGTTCACCTGGTCGCCCGATTGACGGATTTGCACTCGACTGAGGACGGGCGGGGCAGGTGGGACCAGCGGGATCGGCGAGTGTGGGAGCGTGCAGGATGGAGGTATGGATCTTCGCATCTTCACCGAGCCCCAGCAGGGCGCGACCTACGACACCCTCCTCACCGTCGCCAAGGCCACCGAAGACCTGGGCTTCGACGCCTTCTTCCGTTCCGACCACTATCTGAAGATGGGGAACGTGGAAGGTCTCCCCGGCCCCACCGACGCCTGGATCACCCTCGCCGGCCTCGCCCGCGACACCAAGCGTATCCGTCTCGGCACGCTGATGACCGCCGCCACCTTCCGTCTCCCCGGCGTCCTGGCCCTCCAGGTCGCCCAGGTCGACCAGATGTCCGGCGGCCGTGTGGAGCTGGGCCTGGGGGCCGGCTGGTTCGAGGAGGAGCACCGGGCGTACGGCATTCCGTTCCCGAAGGAGAAGTTCGCCCGTCTCGAGGAGCAGCTGGCCATCGTCACGGGGCTGTGGGCGACCGAGGTCGGCAAGACCTTCAACTTCCACGGGACGTACTACGACCTCACCGACTCGCCCGCCCTGCCCAAGCCCGCCCAGGCGAAGGTCCCGGTGCTCATCGGCGGCCACGGCGCGACCCGTACCCCGAGGCTGGCCGCGCGGTACGCCGCCGAGTTCAACATCCCGTTCGCCTCCATCGAGGACAGCGAGCGCCAGTTCGGCCGGGTCCGTGCCGCCGCCGAGGAGGCCGGCCGTGCCGCGGACAGCCTGACGTACTCGAACGCCTTGGTGGTCTGTGTCGGCAAGGACGACCAGGAGGTGGCCCGCCGTGCCGCGGCGATCGGGCGTGAGGCCGGCGAGCTGAAGATCAACGGCCTGGCCGGCACCCCGGACGAGGTCATCGACAAGATCGGCCGGTACGCGGAGATCGGCTCCAGCCGTATCTACCTCCAGATCCTCGACCTCGACGACCTGGACCACCTGGAGTTGATCTCCTCCCGGGTGCAGTCGCAGCTGACCTGACGGACGGGTCCGTGCTCCGGGCCGCGCGGAATCCGCCCCGGAGCGCTTGTGCGAGCGGCCGCGGACGCGCCGTGCCGGCCCGCGGAAACTCCGTGGCTGCGGTGGAGTGCGTGCGGCGATACTCGTACGCGTGTTCCTGACGATCTCCACTACGGGCGACGAGAAGAACCCGGCCACCGACCTGGGCTTCCTGTTGCACAAGCATCCCGACAACGCGCAGGCGTTCTCGACCTCCTACGGAACGGCCCATGTCGTCTACCCCCGGGCGGACGATGAGCGCTGCACGGTCGCCCTGCTGCTGGAGGTCGACACATCGGCGCTGGTCCGCAAGGGCAGGGGCAGGGGCCGCGGAGGTGCTCCCGACGCGGCGCTCGCGCAGTACGTGAACGACCGTCCGTACGCGGCCTCCTCGCTGCTCGCCGTGGCGCTGAGCCGGGTGTTCTCCAGCGCGATGCGGGGCGTGTGCCACGCCAGGCCCGAGCGTGTGGAGCAGCCGCTGCCGTTGCGGGTCGAGATACCCGCGCTGCCCGCACGGGGCGGCCCCGACCTGGTACGTCGACTGTTCGAGCCGCTCGGCTGGACGCTTGCCGCCGAACCGGTCGCGCTGGACGGGGAGTTCCCGGAATGGGGCGACTCGCGCTACGTCGGCCTCGTTCTGGAGTCGGCCCGGCTCACCCTGGCCGAGGCCCTGCGTCACCTGTACGTCCTGCTCCCCGTCCTCGACGACGCCAAGCACTACTGGGTCTCCGCCGACGAGGTCGACAAGCTGCTGCGGGCCGGCGAGGGCTGGCTGCCCACCCATCCGGAGCAGAAGCTGATCACCAGCCGCTATCTCTCGCGCCGCTGGTCGCTGACCCGGCAGGCGATGGAACGGCTGGAACTGGTGCGGCTGGCCGAAGCGGACGACAGCGAGGTCGAGGCCATCGACAACGCGGTCCAGGAGGAGACCGGGACCGAGGCGGCCGGGTCCGAGGGGGCCGAGGCTGAGGGGGCCCGGTCCGAGGACAGGCCGACATCGCTCGCCGTACAGCGCCGGGACGCGATCATCGCGGCGCTCAAGGAGTCCGCCGCCGCCCGTGTCCTGGACCTCGGCTGTGGACAGGGCCAGCTGGTGCAGGCCTTGCTCAAGGACCCGCGGTTCACGGAGATCGTCGGCGTCGACGTGTCCATGCGGGCGCTGACCATCGCGTCCCGGCGGCTGAGGCTGGACCGCATGGGGGAGCGCCAGGCCTCCCGCGTGCGGCTGTTCCAGGGTTCGCTCGCGTACAGCGACAACCGCCTCAAGGGGTACGACGCCGCTGTGCTCAGCGAGGTCGTCGAGCACGTCGACCTGCCGCGGCTGCCCGCCCTGGAGTACGCCGTGTTCGGCTCGGCCCGCCCGAGGACGGTCCTCGTGACCACACCGAACGTCGAGTACAACGTCCGCTGGCAGACCCTCCCGGCCGGGCACGCCCGCCACGGCGACCACCGCTTCGAGTGGACGCGCGAGGAGTTCCGCGCCTGGGCCGGCAAGGTGGCCGAACTCCACGGCTACACCGTGGAGTTCACTCCGGTGGGCCCCGAGGACCCCGACGTGGGGCCGCCGACGCAGATGGCCGTGTTCACGCTCACCACGAAGGACACCACGAAGGAGGAGAAGGCTGCATGACCGAGAACAAGGGGCGCACCCTGCCCGTCACCGACCTCTCCCTCGTGGTTCTCGTCGGTGCTTCGGGCTCGGGCAAGTCCACCTTCGCCCGCAGGCACTTCAAGCCGACGGAGGTCATCTCCTCGGACTTCTGCCGCGGCCTGGTCTCCGACGACGACAACGACCAGAGCGCCACCCGGGACGCCTTCGACGTGCTGCACTACATCGCCGGCAAGCGCCTGGCGGCGGGCCGCCGCACCGTCGTCGACGCGACCAGCGTGCAGCAGGACGCCCGCCGTCAGCTGATCGACCTGGCCAAGCGCTACGACGTGCTGCCCATCGCGATCGTGCTCGATGTGCCGGAGGAGGTGTGCGCCGAGCGCAACGCGGCCCGCAGCGACCGGGCCGACATGCCGCGCCGGGTGATCCAGCGCCACACACGCGAACTGCGCCGTTCGCTCAGGCACCTGGAGCGGGAGGGCTTCCGCAAGGTGCACGTCCTGCGCGGCGTGGAGGAGGTCGAGAACGCGACGGTCGTCACCGAGAAGCGCTTCAACGACCTGACGCACCTCACCGGCCCCTTCGACATCGTCGGCGACGTCCACGGCTGCTCGTTTGAACTGGAGGCGCTGCTGGACAAGCTGGGGTACATCGACGGCGTGCACCCGCAGGGCCGCACCGCCGTCTTCCTCGGTGACCTCGTGGACCGTGGCCCGGACAGCCCGGGTGTGCTGCGCCGGGTGATGTCGATGGTCGCGACGGGGAACGCGCTGTGCGTGCCGGGCAACCATGAGAACAAGTACGGCCGGTATCTGCGCGGCCGCAAGGTCCAGCACACGCACGGACTCGCCGAGACCATCGAGCAGATGGAGGGCGAGAGCGAGGAGTTCACGCAGCAGGTACGGGAGTTCATCGGTGGCCTGGTCAGCCACTACGTCCTCGACGGCGGTCGGCTGGTCGTCTGCCACGCGGGCCTGCCCGAGAAGTACCACGGCCGTACCTCGGGCCGGGTCCGCTCGCATGCGCTGTACGGCGACACGACGGGGGAGACCGACGAGTTCGGCCTGCCCGTGCGCTACCCGTGGGCGGAGGACTACCGGGGCCGGGCGGTGGTGGTGTACGGCCACACACCGGTTCCGCAGGCCTCCTGGCTGAACAACACCATCTGCCTGGACACCGGTGCGGTCTTCGGGGGCAGGCTGACGGCACTGCGCTGGCCGGAGCGGGAGCTGGTCGACGTTCCGGCCGAGCGGGTCTGGTACGAGCCGGCCCGGCCGCCGGCGTCCGAGGCGCCCGGCGGTCACGAGGGCCGTCCGCTGGACCTCGCGGACGTGCACGGCCGCAGGGTGGTCGAGACCCGGCACGCGGGCCGGGTCTCGGTCCGTGAGGAGAACGCGGCGGCGGCACTGGAGGTCATGAGCCGTTTCGCGGTGGACCCGCGTCTGCTGCCGTACCTGCCGCCGACCATGGCGCCGACCGCGACCTCGCACGTCGAGGGCTACCTCGAGCACCCGGCCGAGGCTTTCGCGCAGTACCGGGAGAACGGGGTCGCGCGGGTCGTGTGCGAGGAGAAGCACATGGGTTCGCGGGCGGTGGTCCTGGTGTGCCGGGACGCGGAGGCGGCGCAACGGCGTTTCGGGACCACCGGTCCCACGGGCTCTCTGTACACCCGCACCGGTCGTCCGTTCTTCGACGACGAGTCGGTGACCGAGGAGATTCTCGGGCGGCTGCGGTCGGCGATCGACGGTGCGGACCTGTGGCGGGAACTGGAGACGGACTGGCTGCTGCTGGACGCGGAGCTGATGCCGTGGTCGCTGAAGGCGTCCGGGCTGCTGCGCAGCCAGTACGCGGCGGTGGGCGCGGCGGCAGCGGCGGCGTTCCCGGGGGCGCTGGCCGCGCTGGAGGGCGCGGCGGCGCGTGGCGTCGACGTGACCGGCCTGCTGGCGCGGCAGCGGGAGCGGGCCGCGGACGCGGCGGCGTTCACGGAGGCGTACCGGCGTTACTGCTGGACGACGGACGGGCTGGACGGTGTCCGTCTGGCACCTTTCCAGCTCCTCGCGGTGCAGGGCCGGAGCCTGGCCGCCGTGGCGCACGACGAGCAGCTCGCTGTGATCGACCGGCTCGTCGAACACGACGGTAGCGGGCTGCTGCAGACGACGCGGCGCCTGTTCGTGGACCTGGGTGACCCCGCGTCGGTGCAGGCCGGTGTCGACTGGTGGCTGGAGATGACCGCACGTGGCGGCGAGGGCATGGTCGTCAAGCCGGTGGACGCGGTGGTGCGCGACGCCGCCGGCCGGCTGGTCCAGCCCGGCGTCAAGTGCCGCGGCCGCGAGTACCTCAGGATCATCTACGGTCCGGAGTACACACGCCCCGAGAACCTCGCGCGTCTGCGGCAGCGGTTCCTGAACCACAAGCGGTCGCTGGCCATCCGTGAGTACGCGCTGGGCCTGGAGGCGCTGGACCGGCTCGCGGAGGGCGAACCGCTGTGGCGGGTGCACGAGGCGGTGTTCGGGGTGCTGGCCCTGGAGTCGGAGCCGGTGGACCCCAGGCTGTGACCGGGGACCGCGTCACCCCACCAACCGCAACCGCTCCTCGCACACGCCCACCCGGACCGACTGTCCCCAGGTCAGCTCCAGGGCGTCGGCCTCCATCCCGTCCCCGAAGGCGATCAGGCGCTCCGATTCGACGGTGATCCGGAGCCGTCGTGTCGAGGGCAGTTCCCCCGCCACCAGGGATGTCCCGGTGGCGGGGGAGGGCCAGGCCTCGCGTACGAACCACAGCAGTCGGTCCTCCGTGGGCGTGGGGAGCGGCAGCCGCCCGCCGCGCTCCTGCCACACCGACCGCAGCCAGCCCGTCGCCCCGGTCCCCGTACCCACCAGCACCCCCGACGAGGCCTGGGCCTCGACGGCACCCCCGTCGCCGTCGAGGCCCAGGCGGTAACGGACGGTCTGGTGACCGGCCGCGCCAAGGTAGATCTCGTTGAGGGCCACCAGCCGCTGGGCGTCGTCCGTGACGGCCTCCACCATGGTCAGCTCCTCCACGCCCGTGCCGCCTGCCAGCGCCGCCGGGATCAGGGCGGCGGCGTGCCGGGACCGATGGCGTACCAGCACCCCCGGATTGCGCCCGGGATCGGTGTCGATGCCCACCACCGGCTGTCCCGACAGGTACTTGGCGACGTTCGCGACCAGGCCGTCCTGCCCGACCACGACCACCACGTCCTCCGGAGCGAACAGGAACCGGTCCAGGTCGGCCCGCTCCACCGGGGTCTGACGCCAGGTCAGCGGAATCGCGGCGGTGACCTCCGCCAGCGCGCTCCGGGTGCGACGGTGCCGTTCGGCGATCTCCTCGAGATTCCGGCCCCGGGAGGAGAGGAAGAAGGCGGCCTGGCCGTGCGTGCCGTGATGGGCCACCAGTTCGTCGTACTCCGTGGTGCGGCGGACGATCACGGCACGTGGGGCGAGGCTCACGCCCGCTCCCCGTGCCCGAGCCTGGCGAGCAGTCCCGTCAGCACGTCCGGCGAGACGGTCACGCTGTCGATGTGCGGCAGGTTCTCCGCCAGCCGTGTCCCGGTGAGGGCGTGCAGCGTCGCGACGTCCACATCCGCGTGCACCCGCAGCCACGCCGCCTGCGCCTGGGCCCGTGCCTCGCCGACCTCCCGCGCGGCGCGTGCCTCGGCCTCGCCGAGCGTCACGGTCCGCCGGGCCTCGGCCTCGGCCAGCCGTACGGAACGGGTGGCCTCGGCGTCGGCGAGCCGTACCGCTCGGGCCGCCTCGGCCTCGGCCAGTCGCACCGTCCGCGCGGCCTCCGCCTGAGCACGCACCGCGTCCGCCGCCGCGTGCTCCTCCGCCTCGCGCCGTGCGTTGGTGCCGCGCTGCTCGACCAACTGCTCCTCGCGGCGGGCGAGTTCGATCTTGCTGGCCAGTTCGTTCTCGGCGATGGCGCGCTCCCGCTCCACGGCCACGGCCCGGCGCTCGTACGTCGCCCGGTCCGCCTCCTGCTGGATCTGCTCGCGCGCCGGGGTGCGCAGGGCTCGCTCGACGTCGGGCTCCGGGCGCAGTGCCATGACCCGCACCGCGACCACTTCGATGCCGGTCGCGGGCAGCCGCGGCTCGGCCCCGAGGCCGGCCGCCACCCGCTCGCGGACCGCGGCGACCCCGTCGACCAGGGCCCCCGAGAGCGGTGTACGGGCGAGGATGTCCAGCGCGTGCTGCTGGGCCGTCTCCGTCAGCAGCGTCGAGAGGTGCTCCAGCGGGGTGCCCCGCCACACGCCCGTGTCCGGGTCGATGGAGAAGTCCAGCCGGGCCGCCGCGACGCCCGGGTCGCTGATCCGGTACGTCACCGTCGCCTGCACCGCCACGTCCTGGAAGTCGGACGTACGGGCGTGGAACGTCATCGCCAGTTCGCGGTCGTCCACCGGGACTTCGGAGAGTGCGGCGGTCAGCGAGCGGTACCAGAAGCTGAGTCCGGGCCCGTCGTGGGCCAGCCGCCCCGCCCGGTGGTGCCGGATGTGCGTGGTCGGTGCCCCGCGCAGATGACGCCAGCCGAAGCGCCGTGTGATGTCAGCCATCAGTCCGTCCCCCCTTGTATCGAGAGCTCGAGAGCCCGTCCCCTTTTTCGTCACGACGACGATATTGGGGCGCGCCATTATCGTCAAGGAGACGAAAGGAAACGGTTCGGCCCGCCACGAAGGGAGGATGAACCCGCATGCGAGTGGTCAGGATGGAGTCATGGGATTCCATGTCGACTCCGAGGCCGGGCGGCTGCGCCGCGTCATCCTGCACCGGCCCGATCTCGAGCTCAAAAGGCTCACCCCCAGCAACAAGGACGCGCTGCTCTTCGACGACGTGCTGTGGGTGCGCCGGGCGCGTGCCGAGCACGACGGGTTCGCCGACGTGCTGCGTGACCGCGGGGTCGCCGTCCATCTCTTCGGTGATCTGCTCACCGAGGTCCTTCAGATCCCGGCGGCCAGGTCCCTCGTACTGGACCGGGTCTTCGACGAGAAGGAGTACGGACCCCTCGCCACCGACCATCTCCGGGCCGCCTTCGAGATGCTGCCCTCAGTCGAACTCGCCGAGGCCCTCGTCGGCGGCATGACCAAGCGGGAGTTCCTCGACGTCCACCCGGAGCCGACTTCCGTGCGGTTCCATGTGATGGAGCTCGACGACTTCCTTCTGCGCCCCCTTCCCAACCACCTTTTCACCCGCGACACCTCCGCGTGGATATACGACGGCGTGTCGATCAACGCCATGCGATGGCCCGCGCGGCAGCGCGAGACCGTGCACTTCGAGGCGATCTACCGGCACCATCCGCTGTTCCGCAACGAGACCTTCCATCTCTGGTCCGAGGGGCAGGCCGACTATCCGTCCACCATCGAGGGCGGTGACGTGCTGGTGATCGGCAGCGGTGCCGTGCTCATCGGCATGAGCGAGCGGACCACGCCCCAGGCCGTCGAAATGCTCGCGCACAAACTCTTCGCCGCCGGGTCCGCCCGGACCATCGTCGCCCTCGACATGCCCAAGCGGCGCGCCCTCATGCACCTGGACACGGTGATGACGATGGTCGACGGCGACACCTTCACCCAGTACGCGGGCCTCGGCATGCTCCGCTCGTACACCATCGAACCCGGCGCCGGGGACAAGGAGCTGAAGGTCACGGATCATCCGCCGGAGCATATGCACCGGGCGATCGCCGCGGCGCTGGGCCTGAGTGAGATCCGGGTGCTCACCCCCACGCAGGACGTGCACTCGGCCGAGCGGGAGCAATGGGACGACGGATGCAATGTGCTGGCGGTCGAGCCCGGCGTGGTGGTGGCATATGAGAGAAATGTGACGACCAACACGCATTTGCGGAAGCAGGGAATCGAAGTGATCGAGATTCCGGGGAGCGAGCTGGGGCGGGGGAGGGGTGGGCCCCGGTGTATGAGCTGTCCGGTCGAGAGGGACGCGGTGCTCTGATCAGGCGGTGACCAGGACCGCGTCTCGTATAGAAATGTGAATCATCGTATAGACTTCCATCCATCCCCCTGAATTTCCTGCCCTTCCCACCTCTGGAGCGCCCCCATGGCGACAGTCCCGACCGCCCTCGCCGGCCGCCACTTCCTCAAGGAGCTGGACTTCACCGCGCAGGAGTTCCGCAGTCTGGTCGAGCTGGCGGTCGAGCTCAAGGCGGCCAAGAAGGCCGGGGCCGAGACGCGCCGACTGACGGGCAAGAACATCGCCCTGGTCTTCGAGAAGACCTCGACACGCACGCGGTGCGCCTTCGAGGTCGCGGCCGCCGACCAGGGTGCGCACACGACGTATCTGGACCCGTCCGGCTCACAGATCGGGCACAAGGAGTCCGTGAAGGACACCGCCCGAGTGCTCGGGCGGATGTTCGACGCCATTCAGTACCGCGGGCACCGCCAGGGCGTGGTGGAGGAACTTGCCGCCTACGCCGGGGTCCCGGTCTACAACGGCCTCACCGACGAGTGGCACCCGACCCAGATGCTCGCCGACGTGCTCACCATGACCGAGCACTGCGACAAGCCGCTGGACGGGATCGCCTTCGCGTATCTGGGAGACGCCCGCTACAACATGGGCAACTCCTACCTCGTCACCGGCGCCCTGCTCGGCATGGACGTCCGTATCGTCGCGCCCGGGCTGCTGTGGCCCGACGACACGATCGTGGAGGTGGCCCAGCGGCTCGCCGCCGCTTCCGGAGCCCGCATCACGCTCACCGACGACGTGAAGGAGGGCGTACGGGGGGCCGACTTCGTCGCCACCGATGTGTGGGTGTCGATGGGGGAGCCCAAGGAGGTCTGGGACGAGCGCATAGCGCTGCTCGGCCCGTACGCCGTGACCATGGACGTGCTGCGCGCCACGGGCAACGACGACGTGAAGTTCCTGCACTGCCTGCCGGCCTTCCACGACCTCGGCACCGACGTGGGCCGCGAGATCCACGAGCGGCACGGTCTGACCGAGCTCGAGGTCACCGACGAGGTCTTCGAGTCCGAGCACTCCGTGGTCTTCGACGAGGCGGAGAACCGGATGCACACGATCAAGGCCGTCCTGGTGGCCACCCTCGCCTGACCTGGTTCGACGCGATCACCAGGTCGGCGAGGAGGCGAAGAACCCCCGCCGGAACATCCCCGTGGCGTTCCTCGCGGCCGGGTGCCTGGTGTACGCGTTCCATGGGCGCCGGCACCCCGGGCCGGCGACGGATGCCGTCACGCCGGACGCCACTGCCGTGGAACCACAGGCAGTCTGAACCACACCGCCTTGCCGGACTCGGTGGGGCGGTGACCGCAGGACGAGCTGAGGCTGCGGATCAGCAGCAGGCCACGCCCGTGCTCCTGCCAGGGATCGGGGGCCTCGACGACCGGGCGGGTCAGATCGCCGGGCGGGGCCGGGTCCGGATCGTGCACCTCGACCCTGCAGCCGGTCGGCAGCAGCTCGACGACCAGCTCAATCGGCCCCTCACCCGTGGCGTGCTCCACGGCGTTCGCCACCAGCTCAGCGGTGAGCAGTTCCGCGGTGGCGCTGTCCGCCGCGGACGGAAGCTCCGCCAGGGCCGTACGGACCAAGGCACGGGCGACGGGCACGGCCGCGGCGGTGTGCGGCAGCGCGACACGCCAGGAGGCGGGAGCGGGAGGTTCGTACACGGTGGGTCCGTTCATGGCGCAGGTCGTCCTGCTTTCAATCAAGAGGCATGGTACGGCGCGCCCCGCGGGGGACGGTCGGCGGGTTTCGCCCCGGGGACTGCGTCGGCCTCGGCTCCGTGCTGCGTACCCCGGACGACGCCTCGCACAGCACGGCGGCGCCCGTCGTTACCGGTCTGTCGACGAGGTGTGACCGGAGGCCGGGCGGCTGTCACATCGCGCCCGGCGTGCGCCGCGCGCGACCGCGGCCCATGCGAACCGGGGTCGGGCGCGCGTGGTTGTATCGCGCTCTCATGACGACAGTCACGAATAGGTGATAACTTCGATACAGGCCAGCAGTGCAGACAGCCGCCCCCGTCCGAGGAGGCCGCACGCCATGAGTCCCTTCACCGGTTCCGCCGCCCGCACCTCCGACTGGCGTCACCTCAGATGCGTGCACGCCGACGGGGTGGCGACCGTCACCCTGGCCCGGCCCGAGAAACTCAATGCGCTCACCTTCGGCGCCTACGCCGACCTGCGCGATCTGCTCGCCGAGCTGTCGCGAGAGAGAACCGTGCGGGCCCTGGTGCTGGCGGGCGAGGGCCGCGGCTTCTGCTCGGGCGGCGATGTCGACGAGATCATCGGCGCCACCCTGTCCATGGACACCGCCCAGCTTCTCGACTTCAACCGCATGACAGGGCAGGTCGTACGGGCCGTCCGGGAGTGCCCGTTCCCGGTGATCGCCGCCGTGCACGGGGTGGCCGCCGGTGCGGGCGCGGTCCTCGCGCTGGCCGCGGACTTCCGGGTGGCGGACCCCTCCGCCCGCTTCGCGTTCCTCTTCACCCGCGTCGGGCTGTCCGGCGGTGACATGGGGGCCGCTTATCTCCTCCCGAGGGTGGTCGGACTCGGACACGCGACCCGGCTGCTGATGCTGGGCGAGGCGGTGCGGGCCCCCGAGGCCGAGCGGATCGGACTGATCAGTGAGCTGACCGACGAGGGCCGCGCCGACGAGGCGGCCCAGGCGCTGGCCCGCCGGCTCGCCGACGGCCCGGCGCTCGCGTACGCCCAGACCAAGGCCCTGCTCACGGCCGAGCTGGACATGCCGCTCGCCGCGTCCGTCGAACTGGACGCCTCGACCCAGGCGCTGCTGATGAACGGCGAGGACTACGCCGAGTTCCATGCGGCCTTCACGGAGAAGCGGCCGCCGAAATGGCGAGGGAGGTAGCCATGGCCGCGGTACACGGGGCACCGGCGCGGGTCGGCTCGACGGCGGATCCCGGCTCCGGGAGCAGGTCCGGGGCGGCGGCGCGCGTGAAGTCCGGCGGACGGGTGCCCGCGGCGGCCCGGCAGGCACTGCGCGTCGCGGTCATCGGCGGGGGCCCCGGCGGGCTGTACGCCGCCGCCCTGCTCAAGCGTCTTGACCCGGCTCGGGAGGTCACCGTCTGGGAGCGCAACGCCCCCGACGACACCTTCGGCTTCGGCGTCGTCCTGTCCGACGAGACCCTCGGCGGCATCGAGCACGCCGACTCCGTCGTCTACGCGGCGCTGAAGGACGAGTTCGTGCGCTGGGACGACATCGACATCGTGCACCGGGGCGTCTGCCACACCTCCGGAGGCCATGGGTTCGCCGCCCTCGGCAGGCGAAGGCTTCTGCAGATCCTGCACGAGCGGTGCCGCTCCCTCGGCGTCGACCTGCGTTTCCGCACCGAGGCCCCGCATCCGGACCGGCTCTCGGAGTCGTACGACCTGGTGATCGCCGCCGACGGGGTGCACAGCGGCACGCGCGAGGCGTATGCCGAGGTGTTCCGGCCGTCCGTCGAGGAGCACCGCTGCCGCTACATCTGGCTCGCCGCCGACTTCGCCTTCGACGCGTTCCGCTTCGAGATCGCCGAGACCGAGCACGGCGTGATGCAGTTGCACGGCTATCCCTTCTCCCGCCCGTCGCCCGACCACCACCCCTCGACGAGGCCTTCCGGGCCGCAGAGTCAGGGCGCCTCAACGGTGATCGTGGAGATGCGCGAGGAGGTGTGGCGGGCGGCCGGGTTCCCGGAACTGGACACGCCCGAGACCATCGAGCGCTGCGCCAAGATCTTCGCGGACGCGCTCCACGGCCTGCCCCTGCGTTCCAACCGCTCCACCTGGACCACCTTCCGTACGGTCGTCAACGAGCGCTGGTCGCACGGCAATCTCGTCCTCATCGGCGACGCCGCGCACACCGCCCACTTCTCGATCGGCTCCGGCACGAAGCTGGCCGTCGAGGACGCGCTCGCCCTGGTCGCATGCCTGGAGGAGCACACCTCGCTGCGGGAGGCCCTGGCCGCCTACGAGCAGGAGCGGCGCCCTGTCGTCGCCTCCACCCAGCGCGCGGCGCGGGCCAGCCTGGAGTGGTTCGAGAACCTCGGGCTCTACCTCGGCCAGCCCGGCCGGCAGTTCGCCTTCAACCTGCTCACCCGCAGCCGCCGGGTCACCCATGACAATCTGCGGTTGCGCGATGCGCACTTCACCGAGACGGTGGAGCGGGACTTCGGCTGCCCGCCGGGCACACCCCCGATGTTCACCCCCTTCAGGCTGCGCGGCCTGACCCTGCGCAACCGGGTCGTGGTCTCGCCGATGGACATGTACTCGGCCGTGGACGGCGTCCCCGGCGATTTCCATCTGGTCCACCTGGGCGCACGGGCCCTCGGCGGAGCCGGCCTCGTCATGACCGAGATGGTGTGCGTGAGCGCCGAGGGCCGGATCACCCCGGGCTGCGCCGGGCTCTACACCGGACGCCAGGGCGAGGCGTGGCGGCGGATCACCGATTTCGTGCACCGCCAGGCACCGGGAACCGCGATCGGCGTGCAGCTCGGCCACAGCGGCCGCAAGGGCTCCACCAAACTCATGTGGGAGGGCATGGACGAGCCCCTGGAGGAGGGCAACTGGCCCCTCGTGGCGGCCTCCCCGATCCGGTACAAAGCCGGGAGCCAGACGCCCCGCGAGCTGTCCCGCGCCCAGCTGACCGACATCCGCGAGCAGTTCGTGGCCGCCGCCTGGCGGGCCGCCCGCAGCTCCTTCGACCTGCTCGAACTCCACTGCGCCCACGGCTATCTGCTGTCCGGCTTCCTGTCGCCGCTCACCAACCACCGGACCGACGTCTACGGAGGCACGCTCGCCAAGCGGCTCCGCTTCCCGCTGGAGGTCTTCGACGCCGTCCGGTCGGTGTGGCCCGAGGAGCGGCCCATGACCGTACGGATCTCCGCGACGGACTGGGCCGAGGGCGGCACCACGGCCGAGGAGGCCGTGGAGATTGCCCGGGCCTTCGCCGCGCACGGCGCCGACGCGATCGACGTGTCGACCGGTCAGGTGGTGGACGAGGAACGGCCGGCGTTCGGGCGTTCGTACCAGACGCCGTTCGCCGACCGGATCCGCCAGGAGATCGGTATCCCCGTGATCGCGGTGGGCGCCATCTCGTCGTGGGACGACGTCAACTCGCTGATCCTGGCCGGACGCGCGGACCTGTGCGCCCTGGCCCGGCCGCATCTCTACGACCCGCACTGGACGCTGCACGCGGCGGCCGAGCAGGAGTACACCGGGCCGGGCGTGACATGGCCGGCGCCCTACCGGGCGGGCAGCCGGCGCCCCCAGACAGGACGCACGGACGCCCCCAAGCCGCGGCTCACGCTGGGCGGTTGACCACCGCCGTGCCGTGGGGCGTCGCCCGTGCGGCGCACCCGGGCGTCCTCGCGCGTGAGGCGGTCCGTCCTGTCGAAGAGCGGGGTCACACGCCCGCGAAGGCCGCTCCCGCGTCCCGAAGCCGCTCGTGCAGCGCCCTGAAGACCGCGGCCGAGCGGACGCCCGGCCAGTCGACGGGCAGCAGCTCGGCGGGCAGTCCCGGGTCGACGTACGGCAGATGGCGCCAGGAGTCCAGGGCGAGCAGGTAGTCGCGGTACGCCTCCTGGGGCGGGGTGTCCTCGCGGGCCTCCCAGTCGTGCAGCACGCGCGCGTGGCGGTCGAGGAACGCCTCGTGCTGCCTGGCGATCGAGGTCAGGTCCCACCAGCGCGCCACCGCCTCCGCGGTCGGGGCGAAGCCGAGGTGCTCACCGCGGAAGAAGTCCACATACGGGTCGAGGTGGAGCCGCTCCAGCGTGTGCCGGGTCTCCTCGTACAGGCGTGCAGGGGCGATCCACACCCCGGGAGCCGCGGTGCCGAAGCCGAGACCGGCGAGCCGCGAGCGCAGCAGATGCCGCTTCTGCCGTTCCGACTCCGGCACCGAGAACACCGCGAGCACCCAGCCCTCGTCCTTGGGCGGCGTCGTCGCGTACACGCGCCGGTCGCCGTCGTCGAGCAGCTGCCGTGCGTCCGGCGACAGGGCGTACCCGGCCGCGCCCGTCGCCGTACGGGCCGGCACGAGCAGACCGCGGCGCTTCAGCCGCGACACCGACGACCGTACGGAGGGCGCGTCCACGTCGACCGCGGCGAGCAGTCTGATCAGCTCCGCCACCGGCACCGGGCCGGGGGCGAAGCGGCCGTAGGCGCCGTAGAACGTGACGATGAGGGACCGGGGAGCGTGCTGATCGGACACGTCGATCACTCTAAAGCGTCCGTGTCAGTCATGATCACCTTCCGCCGGCACGGAGCCGACGCCGGTACCGACGTCCGCGCCCGCGTCCGCGGGGAGGTGCGTGCGCAACCGGAAGCGCTGGAGCTTGCCCGTAGCCGTACGCGGCAGCGCGTCCAGGAAGACGAACTCGCGCGGGCACTTGTACGGCGCCAGCTCGGACTTCAGGAAGGTGCGCAGCGCTTCCGGGTCGCGCGGCGCGCCCGCCCTGAGGACCGTGTACGCCACCACGACCTGTCCGCGGTCCTCGTCGGGCCGTCCGACCACCGCCGTCTCGACCACGTCGGGATGGCGCAGCAGGGCGTCCTCGACCTCGGGCCCGGCGATGTTGTACCCCGCGGAAATGATCATGTCATCGGCGCGCGCGACATAGCGGAAGTAGCCGTCGGGCTCGCGGATGTACGTGTCGCCGGTGACGTTCCACCCGCCCCGTACGTACTCGCGTTGCCGCGGATCGGCGAGGTAGCGGCAACCGACCGGGCCGCGCACCGCGAGCAGCCCCGGCTCGCCGTCGGGCACGGGGACGCCGTTCACGTCCTGCACGCGTGCGTCCCACCCCGGTACCGGCACTCCGGTGGTTCCCGGGCGGATCCGGTCGTCCGCGGCGGAGATGAAGATGTGCAGCAGTTCGGTGGCGCCGATGCCGTTGATGACGCGCAGGCCGGTGCGCTCGTACCAGGCCCGCCAGGTGGCCGCGGGCAGGTTCTCGCCCGCCGACACGCACCGCCGCAGCGACGTGGTGTCGTGCCCGTCCAGCTCGTCGAGCATCGCGCGGTAGGCGGTCGGCGCGGTGAACAGCACGGAGACGCGGTGCTCGGCGATCGCGGGCAGCAACTGCCTGGGACCCGCCTGTTCGAGCAGCAGGGCGCTGGCCCCGGCCCGCAGCGGGAAGACGACCAGCCCGCCGAGCCCGAAGGTGAAGCCGAGCGGGGGACTGCCCGCGAAGACGTCGTCGGGGCCCGGCCGGAGTATGTGCCGGGAGAAGGTGTCCGCGATGGCGAGCACGTCGCGGTGGAAGTGCATGCAGCCCTTCGGGCGGCCCGTGGTGCCCGAGGTGAAGGCGATCAGGGCCACGTCGTCGGCCGCCGTGTCCACGGGCGTGAACGGTTCCTCCGGCGCGGGAAGCCGCAGCAGATCGTCGGGGGAGCCGTCACCGTAGGTGGTGATGCGCAGCCCGGAGACGTCGGCCTTCACCAGGTCCTCGAGTGACCGCGCGTCGCACAGGGCGTGACCGACCTGGGCGATCTCGCACATCGTGTGCAGTTCGTGCGGACGCTGCTGGGCGAGCACGGTGACGGCGACCGCGCCCGCCTTGAGCACCGCCAGCCAGCAGGCGGCCAGCCACGGGGACGTCGGTCCGCGCAGCAGGACACGGTTGCCGGGGACGACACCGAGACGGGAGGTCAGCACATGCGCGATCCGGTCGACGCGGGTGCGGAGCTGTCCGTACGTCCACACATCGCCGTCCGCCGTGTGGAAGGCGGGGCGCTCGGGGGCGGGGCCGTCGAGCAGTTGCGCGGCGGCGTTGAGCCGTTCGGGGTAGTGCAGCTCCGGCAGGTCGAAGCGGAGCTCGGGCCACTCGTCGCGCGGCGGCAGGTGGTCGCGGGCGAAGGTGTCGCGGTGGGCGGTGCGGGTGGGGCTCGTGCGGGCCGCGGCACCCTCCGTGTCCGTGACGGTCTCGGTGGCCGCGGCGCTCGTGGCGTCGCTCTGGTCCATGGCGGTTCGCCCCCTCGTCGTGGTGGGCTCGCGCATCGAGCGTATCGTGTTGGTGACGACAGTCAACGGTCCGCGATACGGTCGGGTGGGAAGCCGCCCGGCCCGGTATGCAGTCAGGGAGAGGACCGGCAATGACCGCATTCTCGCTCGATCCCACACAGACCGCCTGGCGCGCGGAACTGCGCGGCTGGGCCGAGCGGCGGCTTCGCCCCCTGGCGGAGAAGGGCGAGCCCGGCCACGTCAATCGCGCGCTCGTCACCGAACTCGGCCGACTCGGGCTGCTGGACCGCATGTTCGCCTCCGGCGCGCTCGACCTGTGCCTGATGCGGGAATCCCTGGCGTACGCCTGCACAGAGGCGGAGACGGCGCTCGCCCTGCAGGGACTCGGCGCGCATCCGGTGCATGCATACGGCACCGAGGCGCAGCGCGCCCGCTGGCTCCCCGGAGTCCGGGCGGGCACCACGGTCGCCGCCTTCGCCCTGACCGAGCCCGACGCCGGCTCGGACGCGGCTGCGCTGGCCCTCACCGCCGAGCCCGACACCGGGGCCGGCTGGCGGCTCACCGGTGAGAAGTGCTGGATCTCCAACGCCCCCGAGGCCGACTTCTACACCGTCTTCGCCCGCACCACCCCCGGCTCCGGTGCCCGTGGCGTGACCGCCTTCCTCGTACCCGCCGACCGCCCCGGACTGACCGGCAGCCCGCTCGACATGCTCTCCCCGCATCCCATCGGCACCCTCGGCTTCGACGGCGTGCCCGTGACCGTGGACGACGTCATCGGTGAGCCCGGCAGCGGGTTCAGGGTCGCCATGAGCACCCTCAACCTGTTCCGGCCCAGCGTCGGCGCCTTCGCGGTCGGCATGGCGCAGGCGGCCCTCGACGCCACGCTCGCCCACACGGCCGGGCGGGACGCCTTCGGCGGCAAGCTGAAGGATCTTCAGGCCGTCTCGCACCAGGTCGCGGAGATGGCCCTGCGCACCGAGGCGGCCCGCCTCATGGTCTACGCGGCGGCGACGGCGTACGACGAAGGGGCTCCGGACGTCCGGCGCCGTGCCGCCATGGCCAAACTCCTCGCCACCGAGACAGCGCAGTACGTGGTCGACACCGCCGTCCAGTTGCACGGGGCCCGCGCCCTGCGCCGCGGCCACCTCCTCGAGCACCTCTACCGGGAGGTGCGCGCGCCGCGGATCTACGAAGGCGCGAGCGAGGTCCAGCGCGGAATCATCGCCAAGGAGTTGTACGCCACCCTGGAGGCCCCGTGACCACCGAGCGTCCCGCCCCGCCCGAGCTGTCGCGGCTCAATCCGCCCGCGCTCTCCCCACCCTCCGGCTTCTCCCACGCCGTCGTCGCCACCGGCTCCCAGGTGGTGTTCCTGGCGGGCCAGACCGCCCTCGACACGGACGGGAAGGTGGTGGGCGACTCGCTTCCCGAGCAGTTCGAGCGGGCGCTCGCCAATCTGCTGACCGCGCTGCGGGCCGCCGGTGGCACCCCCGCCGACCTGGCGCGTGTCACCGTCTATGCCACCGACGTCGCCGACTACCGGGCCCGGGCCCCCGAGCTGGGGCGCATCTGGCGGAGACTGGCGGGCCGCGACTATCCCGCGATGGCCGTCGTGGGGACCACCGGCCTGTGGGACGAGGAGGCCCTGGTGGAACTGGACGGCTTCGCCGTGCTTTCGTAGCCGCGGCGGCTACGTGAGTTCGTCGCCGCGAGGAGCGGGCCCGCGTCAGGCCGCCATGGCCAGCGGGCCCATCGGCTTGCGGCGCGGAGCGACCGCGCTGCCGTCCGGGAGCAGTTCGCCGGTGTCGTCGAAGACGATCACACCGTTGCAGAGCAGGTTCCAGCCCTGCTCCGGACGGGCGACGACGACGTGCGGTGCGGTGGTGTCGGACGCCGGGCACGTCGGCTGGTGGGAACACATGGCGCACCTCCGGGTGAGGTTCGGGCGGCCGGTTGTCGCCCCCTCGTCCTAGACCATGCTCCGCCTGTGAAGCCACCGGAAGCATCCGCCGACAAGCGTGACACCATGCGGACAACTCTCGGACACGCCGAAGACGGTGGGTGCGGACTCGCCACGAAGGGGTGAAGATCACGCACCGCGGCACGGCCTCCGGGTACCTGTGGAATCCCCCATTCCAGGAGGTCTTCCATGTCCGTGCGCCAGGTCGCCGGGGTGGTCGTCGGCGCCGTCCTGCTCCTGTCCGCCGCCCCCGTCGCGGGTGCCCTGTCCGGCCCGTACGACGAGGTGACCGTCGACCGCACCGGCCGTCTCACGGCCGACGGCACCCTCACCCTCTCCGGCACCTACCGCTGTCTCGGTGGCGGCGGCCCCGTCTTCGTCTCCTCCTCCGTCTCCCAGGGCGACTCCCGCGTCGCCCACGGTGTCGGCGGCACCCTTGCGGTGTGCGACGGAGCCGAGCACCGCTGGACCAACTCCGGGACCCGCAAGGGTGCCTACGTCCCGGGCCCGGCGCACATCGCCGCCACGCTGATGGAGCTGAGCGCGACGGGCCTTCCGCTGCCCCGCTTCCTCGCGGTAAGGCAGCAGAAGGTCACGCTCCTCGAGGAGTAGCGCTGCGACCGGCAAGGCTCACCGGCAAACCTTTCCGGCCACAGCACTGGCGCCGACGGGGCACGGTCAGATGTTCCGGAACGTCTCGATCTGCGCACCGACGGAGTTGAGCCGCTCGGCCAGATCCTCGTAGCCACGATTGATGACGTACACGTTGCGCAGGACGGACGTGCCCTCGGCCGCCATCATCGCCAGCAGCACGACCACGGCCGGCCGCAGCGCGGGCGGGCACATCATCTCGGCGGCGCGCCAGCGGGTCGGGCCCTCGACCAGCACCCGGTGGGGGTCGAGGAGCTGAAGGCGGCCGCCGAGGCGGTTGAGGTCCGTCAGATAGATGGCCCGGTTGTCGTACACCCAGTCGTGGATCAGTGTCTTGCCCTGCGCGGCGGCCGCGATGGCCGCGAAGAACGGGACGTTGTCGATGTTCAGGCCGGGGAACGGCATCGGGTGGATCTTGTCGATCGGCGCCTCCAGCTTGGACGGCCGCACGGTCAGGTCCACCAGCCGGGTACGGCCGTTGTCGGCGACGTACTCGGGCGTGCGGTCGTGGTCGAGGCCCATCTCCTCCAGCACCGCGAGCTCGATCTCGAGGAACTCGATCGGCACCCGGCGCACCGTCAGCTCCGACTCCGTGACGACCGCGGCCGCCAGCAGGCTCATCGCCTCGACCGGGTCCTCGGAGGGGCAGTAGTCGACGTCGACATCGATGTTCGGCACGCCGTGCACGGTGAGCGTGGTGCTGCCGATGCCCTCGACCTCGACGCCGAGGGCCTCGAGGAAGAAGCAGAGGTCCTGGACCATGTAGTTCGAGGACGCGTTGCGAATGACCGTGACCCCGTCGTGGCGGGCGGCGGCCAGCAGCGCGTTCTCGGTCACGGTGTCCCCGCGCTCGGTCAGCACGATCGCGCGGCCGGGCGCGACGGACCGGTCCACCACCGCGTGGTAGTGCCCCTCGGTGGCGGTGACGTCGAGACCGAACCGGCGCAGCGCGATCATGTGCGGCTCGACGGTGCGCGTGCCGAGGTCGCAGCCGCCCGCGTACGGCAGCTTGAAGCGGTCCATGCGGTGCAGCAGCGGACCGAGGAACATGATGATGGAGCGCGTACGGCGGGCGGCCGCGGCGTCGATGGCGTCCATCTCGAGGTCGGCGGGCGGCACGATCTCCAGGTCCACGCCGTCGTTGATCCAGCGGGTCCGCACCCCGATCGAGCCGAGGACCTCGAGGAGGCGGTACACCTCCTCGATCCGGGCGACCCGGCGCAGTACCGTGCGCCCCTTGTTGAGCAGTGAGGCGCACAGCAGGGCCACGCAGGCGTTCTTGCTCGTCTTCACGTCGATGGCACCGGAGAGCCGGCGGCCGCCGACCACCCGCAGATGCATGGGACCCGCATAGCCGAGGGACACGATCTCGCTGTCCAGGGCCTCACCGATTCGGGCGATCATCTCAAGGCTGAGGTTCTGATTGCCGCGCTCGATGCGGTTGACGGCACTCTGGCTGGTGCCCAGCGCCTCGGCGAGCTGTGTCTGGGTCCAGCCACGGTGCTGCCGGGCGTCACGGATGAGCTTGCCGATGCGTACGAGGTAGTCGTCTGACATGAGGTTGAGGCTATCTCAGATATGAGATGGCACCCCTTGGGGGGTCTGTTCGGGTGAGTGACCGTCAGTGACCCCTGGTGGAACGGGTGCGACGCCATTCGAAAGGTCCCGGCAAATCCATGGATGTCGTACGTCGTCCCGAACTGCTGCGCGTGTGGCGCGGTCCATGCTTGCCGCCGGTGGCGATGGACCGCGAGCGCCTGTTGATGTTCAGGCGTACCCCGAGCGGGATCCGAAAACTCTTGCGGAACGTGAGGGGCATACGAGGTCTCCTTTCGGTTGCCCGTTCACCTCGGATACCCCGGGGCCGGGAAGTGATGGCACCGAGGCCGCGCGGTCACGTGTGGGGGATGAGGGGGTCCGGCCGGCGGCTCGAGGCTCGGGAGGGGGTCGCGCCGGACTGGGACCGCCGGCGTGTCGTCCGACGTGAGCCGCGGCCCGTCCGGGGGTGCGGCGTGCGGCCCTGTGGGGGCGCGGCAGGGTGCGGTGGCGGGGCCGGGCCGGGCTGGGCATGACCATCCCGCCCCCATGTACTAGAGTTATCTCGACATCGAGATATCTGCCGAGGCGCACCGCAGCACCCGGCTGGTAAGGGCTACCTAAGTTAGCCTTACCTTAGTGGATCGGCCAAGCCGTCGTGGCGGCAGGATTGCGGTGGTACGCGCACATCAATGAAGGAGACTGTCGTGTCGGCGAACAGCTTCGACGCCCGCAGCACGCTGCAGGTGGGCGACGAGTCGTACGAGATCTTCCGGCTGGACAAGGTGGAGGGCTCGGCCCGCCTGCCGTACAGCCTCAAGATCCTGCTGGAGAACCTGCTCCGCACCGAGGACGGCGCGAACATCACCGCCGACCACATCCGTGCCCTCGGCAACTGGGACTCCCAGGCCCAGCCGTCGCAGGAGATCCAGTTCACGCCGGCCCGCGTGATCATGCAGGACTTCACCGGCGTTCCGTGTGTCGTCGACCTCGCCACCATGCGCGAGGCCGTCAAGGAGCTCGGCGGCGACCCGGTGAAGATCAACCCGCTGGCCCCGGCCGAGCTGGTCATCGACCACTCCGTCATCGCCGACAAGTTCGGCACGAACGACGCCTTCAAGGTGAACGTCGAGCTGGAGTACGGCCGCAACAGGGAGCGCTACCAGTTCCTGCGCTGGGGCCAGACCGCCTTCGACGAGTTCAAGGTCGTCCCGCCGGGCACCGGCATCGTGCACCAGGTGAACATCGAGCACCTGGCCCGCACCGTCATGGTCCGGGGCGGCCAGGCGTACCCCGACACCCTGGTCGGCACCGACTCCCACACCACCATGGTCAACGGCCTCGGTGTTCTCGGCTGGGGCGTCGGCGGCATCGAGGCCGAGGCCGCGATGCTCGGTCAGCCGGTCTCCATGCTCATCCCGCGCGTCGTCGGCTTCAAGCTCACCGGTGAGCTGCGGCCCGGCACCACCGCCACCGACCTCGTGCTCACGATCACCGAGATGCTGCGCAAGCACGGTGTCGTCGGCAAGTTCGTCGAGTTCTACGGCGAGGGCGTCGCCGCCACCTCGCTGGCCAACCGCGCCACCATCGGCAACATGTCGCCGGAGTTCGGCTCCACCGCCGCGATCTTCCCGATCGACGACGAGACCCTGAACTACCTGCGCCTGACCGGCCGCTCCGATCAGCAGGTCGCGCTCGTCGAGGCCTACGCCAAGGAGCAGGGTCTCTGGCTGGACGCGAAGGCCGAGCCGGACTTCTCCGAGAAGCTCGAGCTGGACCTGTCCACGGTCGTCCCGTCCATCGCCGGCCCGAAGCGCCCGCAGGACCGCATCGTCCTCGCAGGCGCCGCCGAGCAGTTCAAGACCGACGTCCTGAACTACGTCTCCACCGCCGACGAGGCGGGCGTGGAGTCCTTCCCGGCCTCCGACGCCCCGGCCATCCACCCGAACGGCGCGCCGTCCAACCCGGTCCAGGTCACCGCCCCCGACGGCACGACCTACACGCTCGACCACGGTGCCGTGACGGTCGCCGCCATCACCTCCTGCACCAACACCTCCAACCCGTACGTCATGGTCGCCGCGGCGCTCGTGGCGAAGAAGGCGGTCGAGAAGGGCCTGACCCGCAAGCCGTGGGTCAAGACCACCCTCGCCCCGGGCTCGAAGGTCGTCACCGACTACTTCGACAAGGCAGGTCTGACCCCGTACCTGGACAAGGTCGGCTTCAACCTGGTCGGTTACGGCTGCACCACCTGCATCGGCAACTCCGGCCCGCTGCCGGAGGAGGTCTCCAAGGCCGTCAACGACCACGACCTCGCGGTCACCTCGGTCCTGTCCGGGAACCGCAACTTCGAGGGCCGGATCAACCCCGACGTCAAGATGAACTACCTGGCCTCCCCGCCGCTGGTCGTCGCGTACGCCATCGCGGGCTCCATGAAGGTGGACATCACCAAGGACGCCCTGGGTACCGACCAGGACGGCAACCCGGTCCACCTGAAGGACATCTGGCCGACCGAGGCCGAGGTGAACGACGTCGTCGCCAACGCCATCGGCGAGGACATGTTCAACAAGTCCTACCAGGACGTCTTCGCGGGCGACGCCCAGTGGCAGTCCCTGCCGATCCCGACCGGGAACACCTTCGAGTGGGACCCGGAGTCGACCTACGTGCGCAAGCCCCCGTACTTCGAGGGCATGGAGATGGAGCCGGCCCCGGTCACCGACATCGCCGGTGCGCGCGTCCTCGCGAAGCTCGGCGACTCGGTCACCACTGACCACATCTCCCCGGCCGGTGCCATCAAGGCCGACACCCCGGCCGGCAAGTACCTCACCGAGCACGGTGTGGAGCGTCGTGACTTCAACAGCTACGGCTCGCGTCGCGGCAACCACGAGGTCATGATCCGCGGCACGTTCGCCAACATCCGCCTGCGCAACCAGATCGCGCCGGGCACCGAGGGCGGCTACACCCGCGACTTCACGCAGGAGGGCGGCCCGGTCTCCTTCATCTACGACGCCTCCCGCAACTACATCGAGCAGGGTGTCCCGCTGGTCGTCCTGGCCGGCAAGGAGTACGGCTCCGGCTCGTCCCGCGACTGGGCGGCCAAGGGCACCGCGCTGCTCGGCGTGAAGGCCGTCATCGCCGAGTCCTACGAGCGCATCCACCGTTCGAACCTCATCGGCATGGGCGTCCTGCCGCTCCAGTTCCCCGAGGGCCGGAACGCGGAGTCCCTCGGCCTGAGCGGCGAGGAGAGCTTCTCCATCTCCGGCGTCACCGAGCTGAACGACGGCACCACGCCGCGCACGGTCAAGGTCACCACCGACACCGGTGTCGAGTTCGACGCGGTCGTCCGCATCGACACGCCCGGTGAGGCGGACTACTACCGCAACGGCGGCATCATGCAGTACGTGCTGCGCAGCCTGATCCGCAAGTAAGCGCTCCAGTACGGTCGTTGGGCCGCAATCCCGGCAACGGGGTTGCGGCCCGGCGTCGTTTCGGGACGGGAGAGCGAGGAGGCCGCGACGACTGTCGCCCGCCCGGGCACGGGCCTCGTGCCCGCTCGACGGGTCCGCCCCTAGATCCACCCCGCTGCCTGGGCGATCGCGAACGGCGCGGGGACCAGGGTCGTCATGCCGAGCCAGAGGTTGAGCGGTCTGCCCTCCTGCCACGGCATGAGGACGTCCACCACCAGGATCATGCCGAGGACGAAGGCGCCGCCCAGCACGGCACCCAGCGTCATCCCGACCGCCTGGTCCGTTGAACCCCTGGTGCAGCCGAACCCGCCGGTGCAGGAGATCACCGCGTATCTGGTCAGCAGCCAGCGCAGGCACACGCCCGGGAGGATCGCGGCCAGTCCGATGAGGAGGTTCGCCACCGCGGGCGCCCACCAGGAGTCGGCGGTGGCCCTTCTGCGGTCACCGTCCGTAGCGGAACCGTGCACAGCCTGCCCTCTCCCAGTTCACCGCGCTCGTACAGGTAGATGACCAGGGGAGCACTCGGGTTGCCCCACGCGCCGCCCAGAGCGGCCAACACCGCCCCCACGAGTGACGTCCCGTGTCCTCGGCGGGACGCGGGTTGCCCCGGCATCGTCGCCGGTCCGCACGGTGAAGGGGGTTGCGAACGGCCGCTGGTTGAGCGTGCATAAGTGTGCATGGCCTTACGGTCGGCCCGCTCGGCGGTCA